>CAIVPM010000183.1 GCA_903907815.1 uncultured Chitinophagaceae bacterium
AAACAACGGGATAAAAGTAATAGTTAATGATTAATTTTTAATAGCTAATAGGTTAATGATTAATGACTAATATGTTAATAATTAATGATTAATAATTAATGATTAATGATATTTAAATTTTAACACTATTGTATATTTAAGTTTTTCAAATCACAATACTTTTTATTTTGCATAATATAAAATAATATCGCTAAAAAGTAGGTAAAACAATAACTACCAAATAGGGCTTGCTAAATAACCATCCAATGCTGATTTGTATTAACTTTCGGGCTTAAAATCAGGAATTGGATGCAAGGAAAAATTGACAAAATGCCTAAAAAGCTTGCAGAGCGTCCAACCTACACGAGCCCTAATCAGCTTACTTTGGCTGGTTTTGAGACACCATTCAAGCAGAAGCTCTGCAAAGATAACCGATGGGTACGAATGGCACAAGCCATACCTTGGGATAAGATTGTGCCATATTACAATGGTCTGTTTGTTAGCATTGAGGGTCGTGCACCAATCAGCGGTCGGGTTATCATAGGTGCGATGATTATCAAGCACATTGAAAATCTTACCGACAGAGCAACAATACAGCATATACAGGAAAATATGTTTATGCAATATTTTCTGGGATACAGTAGTTTTACGAATGAAGCTCCATTTACAGCACCCTTGTTTGTAGCTATCCGCAAGCGGATGAGCCTAGAGTTGACCTCAAAAATAAGCGATGCGATTGCGATTCATTGCATCAAGGAACCGGAAGAACCAGAAGTTTCATCGGACAAAGATACAGACCCACCACCCACCGATGTCAGTGGAACTAATACAGAGGAGCCGGTAGCCCAACCATTATCTACGATAGTACCATTACCTGTTGTTATCGAGTCAACTGATATTGGGCACAAAGGAAAATTGATAATGGATGCCACAGTGGCTCCACAACACATTACCTTTCCTACCGATTTGAAGCTGCTCAATGCTGCCCGCATAAAAAGTGAACAGCTTATAGATTTGTTGTATGCGTCTTCTCTTCATGGACTGGTGAAACCACGAACTTACCGCAATAATGCAAGAAAATTATTTTTGAATACAGCCAAAAAGAAATCGAAGTCTCGAAAAGAGATTTATAAAGCCAATGGCAGGCAATTGCGTTTTCTTCGCAGGAATCTTAAGCATATTGATACCCTTGTGGCTGCATATACCAACTTTCCATTAAATCAAAGAGAGCAAAAATACCTGATGGTTCTGCATACTGTGTATGAGCAGCAATACCAAATGTACAGTACTCATACCAAAAGTGTTCCGAACAGGATTGTGAACATTCACCAACCACATGTACGTCCTATTGTTCGGGGAAAAGAGAAGGACAAAGTAGAATTTGGCAGCAAACTACAAGTGAGTCTTGTTAATGGGTTTACCTTCATAGACCGTTTAAACTGGGAGGCTTTCAATGAAGGACAGTGGTTGCAGGACTCTGTGGAATGTTACAAAAAGCGGTTTGGCTACTACCCCAAAGAAGTGTTGGCTGACCAGATTTATTGTAATCGGGACAACAGGAAATGGATGAAGGAGAAGGGCATCCGTTTGATGGCAAAACCGCTGGGACGACCCGCTGCGGGGGCAGTGGCAGTCCACCTAAGACCCGGAGAACGCAACCCGATAGAAGGTAAATTTGGACAGGGAAAACTGGCTTACGGGCTGGATTGCATAAAAGCAAAACTCAAAGATACCAGCGAATCATGGATTGCATGTATAGCTTTAGTGCTAAACCTCGTCGCAATGACGAGGCATGCACTTTTTTGCCTATACCATTGTTTATTGAATAATCAGCAACACCAAAAATATAGAAATTTTAACCCCGTTTTTTTAAAGGATGTTTTTTGAGTTATTTAGCAAGCCCTACTTAGTTCAGACATTAGTCCACTATAACATGAAGAGCAATTTTTACATTTTTACCACCTTTATATATATATTCACACCCCTATCTACATTGTATATTTGCACAAA
>CAIVPM010000184.1 GCA_903907815.1 uncultured Chitinophagaceae bacterium
GATCTTAAGCAGGTAGTTAATACTAATAAGTGTTTTATCAATATTGAACAACAAGGAAATAAAATAGTGGTTCATTCTGCTATAGATAACTTATTAAAAGGCGCTTCGGGTCAGGCAGTTCAGAATATGAATTTAATGTTTGGACTTTCAGAAGATGCTGGTCTTAGACTAAAAGCAAATAATTTTTAAATAGGAAATGTCATGTCATTATTCGATGTATATCCACTCAATAATATAACCATTACTAAAGCAAAGGGAAGTTATGTGTGGGATGAAAATGGGATGCAGTATTTAGATATGTATGGTGGACATGCAGTAATAAGTATTGGACATACACATCCACATTGGGTAAAAAGAATAGAAGATCAACTGGAAAAGATTGCATTTTACTCTAACTCTATTATTATTCCTATTCAAAAGGAATTAGCAGATAAATTAGGTAAGGTTAGTGGCAAGAATGACTATCAGTTATTCTTATGTAATAGTGGAGCAGAAGCGAACGAGAATGCTTTAAAGTTAGCCTCTTTTCATACTGGCAAGAAAAAAATAATTGCCTTTTCAAAAGGTTTTCATGGACGTACTTCACTTGCTGTTGCAGCTACTGATAATCAATCCATTGTTGCACCTGTAAACGAAACGGATAATGTAATATTCTTACCTTTTAATGATGTAGGGGCATTAGAAGAATGCTTTTCTAAAAATGGCAATACAATAGCAGGAGTAATTGTAGAAGGTATACAGGGTGTAGGAGGAATAAATGTGGCAAGTGATGTTTTTCTACAGTCCATAAGAACCATGTGTGATAAGCATAATGCGGTATATATAGCAGACAGTGTTCAGTGTGGCTATGGCCGTTCAGGTAAATTTTTCTCTCATGACTATGCTGCTGTAAATGCTGACATATATACTATGGCAAAGGGAATGGGTAATGGATTTCCAATTGGTGGAATCCTAATTTCACCTCATATCAAACCTAAGTATGGAATGTTGGGCACCACTTTTGGTGGTAACCATCTGGCATGTGCAGCAGCATTGGCTGTGCTGGAGGTAATAGAACAAGATAAACTGATAGAATCTGCAAACGAACTTGGAACATATTTAATTAATAGACTTATAGCTATTGAAAGTATTCAGAATGTAAGAGGTAAAGGTTTAATGATAGGTTTTGATGTGCCTAATGATTTGAAAGATCTTAAGAAGAAATTATTATTTGAGTATAAAGTGTTTACCGGAGAATCAAAACCTAATGTAATTAGACTACTCCCTTCATTATCAATATCAAAAGAGCAAATAGACAAGTTTCTAGAAAGGCTGTCATTGGCAATAAAGGAGATAAACGCATAATTCGTTTTGCATAAAAAGTATTAAGTATGAAACAATTTATTTCTGTTCATGATGTTGCAGACATTAATGCAATGGTTGATAAAGCTTTGTATTATAAAGCAAACCCTTTGATAGATAAACATCTGGGGGCTAATAAACGAATAGGACTGTTATTCCTTAATCCGAGTATGCGTACCCGATTAAGTACACAGGTGGCTGCCGCTAATCTTGGTATGGAGTCTATATTACTGAATGTAGATAACAAAGAAGGCTGGGCGCTGGAGTTTGAAGAAGGCGCTATTATGAGCGGCAATACTGTGGAGCATGTAAAAGATGCTGCACCAATATTGGGTAATTACTTTGATATATTATGTATACGTACATTTCCTCAACTTAAAAATAAAGAAGAAGATTATAGCGAATTACTGGTGAATCAATTAATTAAATATTCAGGTATTCCTGTGGTAAGTTTAGAGAGTTGTACACTACATCCGTTACAAAGTTTTACGGATATAATGACTATCAAAGAAACATTTAAAGAGAGCTATAAACCAAAGGTTGTTCTTACTTGGGCACCACATATCAAGCCTATTCCTCATTGTGTTGCAAACAGTTTTGCGCAATGGATGAATGCATGGGGAGAAGCCGATTTTGTAATTACACACCCTGAGGATTATGAACTGTCTGAGGAATATACAAGAGGAGCTACCATTACCAATAATCAGGAGGAAGCTTTAAAAAATGCAGACTATGTTTATGTAAAAAACTGGAGTACTTATACAGACTATGGTCGCATTTATGAAAACGACCCAAAGTGGATGTTGAATAATAAGTCTCTTTCTCTTACCAACAATGCTAAGGTAATGCACTGTTTGCCGGTAAGAAGAAATGTAGAACTAAGTGATGAAATACTGAATGGACCAAACAGTATAGTAACTTTAGAAGCATCGAATAGAGTATGGGCAGCTCAGGCTGTACTGGCAGAAATTTTGAAGGCCTCTCCAAACCCTTCCAAAGAAAGGGCTTAAAATATTTATAAATATGAGTAGTTCTAAAATAAATAAAAGTCTAATCAAGAACCCTCCTTTGGAGGGCAGGGAGGCTCTTTATGTTATTAAAATTGGTGGTAATATTATAGATGACGAAAATAAACTTTCTTCATTTTTAAAATCTTTTGCTGATTTGTCCGGGCTTAAAGTATTAATCCATGGAGGAGGAAAGTTGGCTACCAGACTTGCTGAGCAGTTGGGTGTTCAACAACAATTGATAGAAGGTAGAAGAATAACAGATGCCGAAACCTTGAAGATCGTTACCATGGTTTATGCAGGTTATATCAATAAAAATATAGTTGCCAAATTGCAATCAAAAGGCAGTAATGCTGTTGGATTAAGTGGTGCTGATGGTAATCTTATTCAAGCACATAAACGTATTCCTACCCCCCCTTTAGGGGATGGGGGTATAGATTATGGCTTTGTAGGAGATGTAGATGCAGTAAATAATACGCTGATTAAATCTTTGTTAGATCAGGATATGTCCTTAGTCATAGCACCTATTACGCAAGATAAAAATGGACAGCTTTTAAACACAAATGCAGATACTATTGCTCAGGAAATTGCAAAGGCAATGAGTAATGATTATGAAGTGCACCTTATTTATTCTTTTGAGAAAAGAGGTGTACTCCTGAATGCAGAAGATGATAACAGTGTGATTCAAACAATCAACCAGGATTATTATAAAGACCTGAAAGATAATAACGTCATTTTTGCAGGCATGATACCAAAGCTGGACAACGCTTTTATGGCAGTTCAGCAGGGTGTAAAAAGAGTTGTTATTGGTAATGCAGAACAACTACATCAATTAATCACCGGCGACGCTGGCACAAGTATTATTTATGAGTAATCAACAGATAATTTCCCTAAAACAGAAAGCGATTGATTTATTAAAAGAGTTAATCGCTACACCTTCATTTTCCAAAGAAGAAAATGATACTGCCGAAATTATAGGCTCTTTCTTTCAGCAGTCTGGGATACCATTTTCAAGAGTTGGAAATAATATTTATGCTAAGAATAAGTACTATGATGCAACTAAGAAAAGTATATTACTCAATTCTCACCATGATACTGTAAAACCTAATAAAGGATATACTGTAGATCCTTTTACACCTATTGAAAAAGACGGGAAACTATTTGGTTTAGGTAGCAACGATGCAGGCGGATGTCTGGTGTCTTTAATTGCAACCTTTTTATATTATTATGATCAACAGGATACTAAATATAATGTAGTATTTGCAGCCTCTGCCGAAGAAGAGATCAGTGGGGTAAACGGTATAGAACTGGTACTTCCCTATCTTGGCATGATTGATTGTGGTATAGTAGGAGAGCCTACAAAACTGGAGATGGCTGTAGCAGAAAGGGGGCTTATGGTTATTGATTGTACAGCTAAAGGAAGAGCAGGGCATGCGGCCAGAAACGAAGGTGAGAATGCCTTGTATATTGCTGTTGATGATATCAACTGGATAAGAAATTATAAGTTTGATAAAGTAAGCGAATTATTAGGCGAATCAAGGTTGACTGTTACTATAATTGATACCGAAAATAAACAACACAATGTAGTACCTTCTCAATGTAAATATGTAATAGATGTTAGGGTAAATGAGCTGTATTGTTTCGAAGAAATACTCGAGTCTTTACAAGAAAATTTAAAGAGTCAGTTCAAGCCTCGTACTACCAGAATGAAGTCTACTTCTATTGCATTAAATCATCCTTTGATAATGGCCGGTAAAGCCTTGGGTAGAGGTTATTATGGTTCACCTACCACCAGTGATAAAGCATTGATGCCATTCCCTACATTAAAAATGGGTCCTGGTGATAGTGCAAGAAGTCATACTGCTGATGAGTTTATTTATATAGAAGAGATAAGGAATGGAATTGAAACTTACATCAGTTTATTAAATCATATTCTTTAATATGCAGAAAGCTTAACGCTGAATGCTCAAAGCAAATAAAATGAAGCTCTGGTCAAAGAACAATACGAATGCTGATGAAGATATTACATCGCAAAAAGCAGTAGAATCCTTTACTGTTGGTAACGACCGTGAGATGGATATCCAACTGGCTCCCTTTGATGTGTTGGGCAATATTGCCCACGCAAAGATGCTTGCTTCTATTGGGCTGTTAACCAATCAGGAAGCGATTGACATTGTATCAGAACTAAAGAATATTTACGGATCTATTCAACATTCCGATTTTATCATTTCTCCAGATGTAGAGGACATTCATTCACAGATAGAATTACTACTCACCCAGAAGCTGGGCGACACCGGAAAAAAGATTCATTCCGCCCGTAGCAGAAACGATCAGGTGTTAGTTGATATAAAATTATATCTGCGTCATGCTATCGAAGAACTGGTGGTTGAAATCAATATATTCTTTAAGTTGCTCTTGCAACAAAGCAATAAATATCAGCACCATCTTTTGCCAGGATACACTCATTTGCAAATAGCCATGCCTTCCTCTTTTGGATTGTGGTTTGGTGCTTATGCAGAGAGCCTTGTAGATGATGTTACGGTGTTGCAGTCTGCTTATACTGTAGTCAATAAAAACCCATTGGGCAGTGCCGCTGGCTATGGTTCTTCCTTTCCTATTAATAGAACGATGACTACCGAATTTTTGGGCTTTGCAAGCCTGAATTATAATGTGGTGTATGCGCAGATGGGCCGTGGAAAAGCCGAACGTATTACCGCACAAGCCATGGCCAATGTGGCCGATACTTTAGCCCGTTTAAGCATGGATATGTGTCTTTATCTGAATCAGAATTTCGATTTCATTTCCTTTCCTGCATCGCTTACTACTGGCAGCAGTATTATGCCCCACAAAAAGAATCCCGATGTTTTCGAGCTGATACGTTCGCACTGCAATCGTATTAAAGCATTGCCTAACGAAATAACGATGATGACCACCAATTTGCCTTCGGGTTATCACCGCGATTTACAACTTTTAAAAGAGCATCTATTTCCTGCATTCAGTACCTTGAAGGACTGTCTGCAGATGGCTTCTTTAATGCTGTCCAACATTACTATAAAAGAGGATATTCTTCAAAACGAAAAATACAAATACCTTTTTACCGTCGAAGCAGTAAATGAGCTGGTATTGAAGGGAATACCTTTCAGAGATGCTTATAAAACAGTGGGACAACAGGTAGAGGATGGTACGTTTTCCTACAACTTAAAACAAGGACTGCATCATACCCATGAAGGCAGTATCGGTAATCTTTGCAACAATCAGATAAACGATTCTATGCAACATGTGGTTGCTGGTTTTGGTTTTGATAAAGTAAACAATGCAATTGAGCAGTTATTGGAATAATAGCTTATTCTTGATTTATAATATCTAAAATGAAGGCTCAAATATTATCCAATTTTATTATTTGTCCAATTAACCATTAATTTGCCTTAATTAATTTTACAAAATATGAATACAGGATATTTTTCTTATCCGTTGCCAGCTAACGAACCTGTTTTAAATTATGCTCCCGGTAGCAAAGAAAAAGCAGAGATAAAAAAAACGCTTGCATTACTAAAATCTCAGAGTATTGATGTGCCAATGTACATTGGTGATCAGGAAATTCGTACAGATATTAAAGTGGCTATTACTCCTCCACATGAAAGAAAACATATACTGGGCTATTTCCATAAAGGTGATGCCTCACATGTTCAAATGGCAATCGATGCTGCCCTTGCAGCTAAAGAAAGTTGGAGCAACATGAGTTGGGAAAGCAGAGCTGCAATATTTTTAAAAGCTGCAAATTTGTTGGCAACCAAATACCGTACTTTTATCAATGGTACTACCATGCTTGGTCAAAGCAAAAATGTCTATCAGGCCGAGATTGATAGTGCTTGTGAATTAATAGATTTTCTTCGTTTCAATGTTCATTTTTTAAGTGAAATATATAAGCAACAACCCATCAGTGGAGAAGGCATGCACAATAGAAGTGAATACCGTCCATTAGAAGGATTTGTTCTGGCCGTTACTCCGTTCAACTTTACTGCTATCGGGGGCAACCTGCCTACAAGTGCAGCAATGTGTGGTAATGTAGTAGTATGGAAATGTGCTAACACGCAAGTGTATTCAGCACAAATGTTTATGCGTATTCTAAAGGAAGCTGGTCTGCCCGATGGTGTTATAAATCTGATCTATGTCGATGGTCCAACTATTGGCAAAATATGTTTCAATCATAAAGAGTTTGCTGGAGTACATTTTACAGGATCTACTGGGGTTTTCAATAATATGTGGGAAACCATTGGTAAGAATATGAATCTGTATAAGTCTTACCCAAGAATTGTTGGAGAAACAGGGGGTAAAGATTTTGTAGTAATACATCCTTCAGCTGATGCTGATGTGTCAGCTACTGCTTTATTAAGAGGTGCTTTCGAGTTTCAGGGACAAAAATGTTCTGCAGCATCCAGAGCATATATACCTTCCAATCTGGCAGCAAGTATTAAAGCTAAATTGGTGGATGGAATTAACTCCTTTAAAATGGGTACTACCGAAGACTTTACCAACTTTATCAATGCGGTTATTGACGAGAAAAGTTTCGATAATATAGTGTCTTATATTGATGGTGCTAAGGCAAGTGCTGATGCTGAAATAATCGTAGGAGGTACTTACGATAAAACCGAAGGATTCTTTATCAAGCCTACGGTAATTGAAGCTAAGAAACCGGATTATACAAGTCTGTGCGAAGAAATATTCGGCCCAGTATTAACTATCTACGTTTACGATGAAAATGATTTCGATGGCGTATTGAAATTAGTAGACAATACTTCTCCATATGCACTCACAGGGTCTATCATTTCTAATGATCGCCAGTCTATCGAAAAGGCTACTCATGCATTAAGAAATGCTGCTGGTAATTTCTATATCAACGATAAACCTACTGGTGCTGTTGTTGGTCAACAGCCTTTTGGTGGAGCAAGAGCAAGTGGTACTAATGATAAGGCAGGAAGTATGCTTAATCTATACCGCTGGTTAAGTGCAAGAACAGTAAAAGAAACATTTAACCCTCCTACTCATTATGGTTATCCTTTCTTACAGGAAGCATAATAAATCTTGATTTGTCAACTCATTAAAAAAGAGTAAAGAATTAATATTTTCTAAATAATTATACCATAAAGGGAGATGCTTTAAAAAAGTTTTCTCCCTTTTTTATTGTATTGAAAATATTTTTCCTATAATTGCTAACGATTGTTCGTTTTTAAACAATTATTTTCATAATAAAAAAGCATTTGCTAATGAAACAGGATTATCATTTATACACTGCCGAAGACCATTTGGTTTGGGAAACGCTCTATACCCGACAAATGGAAAGAATAAATAAATATGCTTCCAAAGCGGTTATTCAAGGGATGGAAGTTTGTGGCTTTGAAGCAAAAAGAATTCCCAATTTCGACGAGGTTAATGAGCGTCTTGAAAAGGCTACAGGATGGAAGATATATGTGGTGCCGGGGCTAATAGATAAGAAGCCTTTCTTCGAACATTTGCATAGAAAAGAATTCTGTGCTACTACCTGGTTAAGAAAAATGAGTCAGCTGGATTATCTGGAAGAGCCAGATATGTTTCACGATGTATTTGGACACATTCCTTTATTAACCAATAAAGACTTCTGCAACTTTCTCGAACTACTTGCAGGTATTGCACTGGAACATATTGATGATGATTGGATTATCGAACTTTTAGGCAGATTATATTGGTTTACAGTAGAGTTCGGTTTGATACATGAAGATAAGAAAGTGAAGGCTTATGGTGCAGGTATATTATCCTCTTTTGGTGAAACAGAATACTCTATCGAATCACCTATTCCTGCAAGGGTATTATATGGAGTAGAAAATACTTTTAATACAAAATATCATATCGATCATTATCAAGATAAATACTTTGTAATAAACAGCTACAGAGATTTATTTGAAAGCATTCCAGAGATAGAAAAAATTATATTCTATATCAGTAAAGGAATGCACATATAATCAAATAGGCTAATGAGATAATGTGCAGATTTGATAATGAATACAAAATAAACTGATAGACTAATAGGAGGATTATCTGATTAAAAATAATTCAGTATAAATAAATTAAAATAGCCCCATTTAATATTCAATTAAGTGGGGCTATTTACTATATGGTTCTACTATAATTTATATGAACTCTTTTTACTTTTTGTTTTTTACTTTTTCCTTACTTCCCTACCTGATATTTCAACTCTTCTTCAGCCAGATGAAGGTTTAATTTCTGTTGTAAAAGCCTTTGCTGCGATGCGGAATAATCATTATAAAAATCCAGAAACTCTAATAAGTTTATTTCTCTCTTTCTGTAACTATCCAGCATATTATTATAGATCGTTTCATACTGCGTATAAAATGATTCTTGATAAGCACTATTTTGCTTTACAGTTAATACTAATTTCTGATAGGCATTAGTTACATTATTAATCAATTCGGTTTCCGCATTACTGGTCAGTGCCTCCTGTTGTTTAATACCGTATTGTGCAGATTTAATATTACCCTGATTCTTATTAAACATAGGCAACGGAAGCGATATTCCTAAGCCTACGTAGTTGGGAGCAAAGTTGGAATTCCTATCAAAGTTTGGACCAAGTGTGAGGTCGGGAGTACGTAATGCTTTCTGATAAGCAAGATTCTGTTGTTGATAGGTAGTAGTAGTCTGTTGTAAAACATACGAAGGGTTACTTTGTAAAGCCTGATTAATCAGTTTATCCAAACCTTCGTTAGGGATCGAAGTAGTCGTGTTTTCATCCAATGGTTTTATAAATGTTTTAGTATCCTTAATCTGCAATAAAGTCTTCAAATCATTTTGAGTATCTGCTATAGATTTCAATAAGTCTGTTTTATCTTGTTGCAAGGCAATAGACAATGCTTTTATTCTTACCAGATCTTTCTGTGCTATATTACCTACAGACAATTGAGCCTGCATCCCGGTTAGTAATTTATCCAGTTGAATTTCCTGCTGATTATACAACTGCAATAATGACAGTTGTTGAGCCAGATTGTAATAATCCTGATGCAACTGATAACGAAGATTTCTTAGTACATCCTGCATTTGCAACTCGCTAAGTTTAGCATTGGTAGTAGCCATCTTTATCAGCTTTCCTCTTTTGCCAGCAGTCAATATTAGTTGTTGTACCTGTACATAATATTGACCAAGGAAGTGCCCTCCTTTACCATCATCATACTTACCATAATTAAAAAACTTGCCATCAGCACCTACCATAAGGTCAGTATTGATAGTAGGGTTTTGCCATACTTTAGCTTGCTCTATCAGTGCTTTCTGAGCATCTACATTAAAATGTGCTGCAAGCAATAAAAAATTGCTATCTATGAATCTCTTTTCAAGAGAAGGAATATCAAGGCTAAGGGTGTCACTTACCGTCTGACTTTCCACTTTCGTATTGAATAAAAGAATACTAGAAATTACGGAAACAATTGTAAGTGCATTAATAAATAATCTATTGCTGTTAGTCATAGCTTTTCTTATCATCATATTTAAAATCTAACATGTAAATGGGTTGCAAATTTATAGCCACAATCAAGCCAGTATTAATTTATAACAATTTATTTAGTATGATTAAATTCAGTTTAAATAACCTGTTTTTAAATTAAAATCACTAAACCTTTAGTTAATTTGCATACTTTTTGTTGAATCACATATTCCTGATTTAGAATATTATTAAGACAATAGCTAAGACTAAACAATGACAAACATGAACAAGTATTTCTGTACAATTTTGGCAGCAGTAACTATTTTCTCTTCTTGTAAGGAGCATAAAATAGAAGAGAAAATAGAGAAAAAAACTTTTTGTTTAAGCGATACGGCAAAGAAAATGGTAGAAATAGATTCTGCCAGAGTTATGCCTATGGAAGATGAAATTCAATTAAGTGGCGAAGTTTCTTTTGATGAAAACAAAGTAAATAAGGTATATCCAAGAAGCAGCGGGCATGTTATAGAATGTAAAGTAACATTGGGCGATAGGGTAGAAGCTGGTCAGGTATTAGCAGTAGTAAGAAGTGCTGACATTGCTGGTAATTATTCGGATTTAAGCAGTGCAAATGCTGATGTAGCAATAGCTAAAAGACAAATGGATAATACAGAGAGCCTTTATAAGAATGGGATTGCCAGCGAGAAAGAAGTAAACGAAGCTAAGCAGAACTACGAAAAAACGGTGGCTGCAAAAAGAAAAATTGAATCACAACTAAGTATCAATGGTGGTACTAATACCAGCTCTGGAGGCACTTACAACATCACCTCTCCAATCTCCGGTTATATAGTAGAAAAGAAAGTAAATGCTGGCAACTATCTACGCTCAGATATGGGCGATTACCTATTTACTATTTCCGATTTAAAAGATGTTTGGGTAATGGCCAATGTGTTTGAAGCCGACATCCCTAAAGTGAAAGAAGGGTTTCATGTAAAAATTACCACTCTAGCGTATCCCGATAAAGTATTTAATGGGGTTATCGAAAAAATGAGTGAAGTATTAGACCCTGTAAACAAAGTACTTAAAGTAAGAATAAGACTTAATAATGAAAGTTTTTTACTGAAGCCAGAAATGTTTACCAAAGTAATAGTCAATAATACAGAGAGCATAAAAGCGATTGCAATTCCTTCTTCTGCTATAGTTGAAGAAAGTGGTAAATCATATATAGTTATATATAAAAGCGATTGCGATTTAAAGGTTGCAGATATAGAAATATTAAAACAAGTTGGTAAAATGACCTACATAAAAAGTGGTATAAATGCAGGAGAAAAATTAATCACAAAAGGGGCATTATTAATTTACGATGAGTTTACAGATAATCAATAAAACAAAGTAAATAGGTAGCATTTTTATCAGGTAGTTTTCAACTGTTCAACAATCATCAACTTATGGTCAAGATTATTAAAAATATTATTCATTTCTCTTTAAGGCATCGCTATTTGGTATTCTTTCTTACTGCAATTATGGCAGTAATAGGATATGTAAGCTATAAGAATACTCCAATTGAAACATTTCCAGATGTTACCAACACACAAATAATTATCATTGCACAATGGCCGGGAAGAAGTGCAGAAGAAGTAGAGAAATTCATTTCCGTTCCCCTCGAAACAACTTTAAATAGCGTTCAGAAAAAAATAAATCTGCGTTCTACATCCGCTTTTGGATTGTGTTATATACGTATCATTTTTGATGATGATGTAGACGATGCTTTTGCACGTCAACAGGTAATGAGTAGATTAGGGGATGCCGATTTGCCGGATGGTGTAAAGCCCGATATTCAACCTCCTTATGGCCCTACTGGCGAAATATTTCGTTATACGCTTAAGAGTCGCACAAAAGATATTCGCGAGCTGAGTACTATACAGCAATGGGTGTTGGATAAAGAGTTTAAAAGAATACCCGGTGTAGCTGATGTAAATAGTTTTGGAGGCGAAGAAAAGAGCTTCGAGATAAGTGTAAATCCCGATTATTTAATTAAGTATGGTTTAACCTCTTTAGATGTATATAACGCAGTAGCAAAAAGTAATATAAATGTAGGGGGCGATATCATAGAAAGAAATGGACAGGCGTATGTTGTAAGAGGTATCGGGCTACTGGATAATATTGATGAAATAAAAGATGTAATTGTTACCAAATTAAATGGGGTGCCTATCTTGGTTCGCAATCTTGCCGAAGTAAAAGAAACTGGCAAACCACGTCTGGGTCAGGTTTCCAGAGATAATCAGGAAGATGTTATAGAAGGTATTGTGGTTATGCGTAAAGGAGAAAACCCTAGTGAAGTTCTACAGAGAGTGCAGGATAAAGTAAAATACCTGAACGATAAGGTATTGAAACAACATGATGTAAAAATAGATACCTTCTACGATCGTACAAACCTCATGGATATCTGTACCGAAACCGTAATACATAATCTGTTGGAAGGTATTATCCTGGTTACTGTAATTGTGTTCTTATTCATGGCAGATTGGAGAACCACTTTAACCGTAAGTATCATCATACCACTATCCCTTTTATTCGCTTTCATGTGTATGCGGTTAAAAGGAATGACAGCCAATTTACTTAGTATGGGTGCTGTCGATTTTGGTATCATTATCGATGGTGCTGTGGTTATGGTCGAAGGCCTCTTTGTCGCACTCGATCATCGGGCTAAAGAAGTAGGTATGGTTAAGTTTAATAAACTGGCAAAGCTTGGTCTGTTTAAACAGGTAGGTACCGAAATGGGTAAGGCAATATTCTTTTCAAAGCTTATCATCCTTACTTGCCTCATACCCATTTTTGCCTTCCAGAAAGTAGAAGGAAAAATGTTTTCTCCTTTAGCATATACACTGGGTTTTGCTTTGTTAGGCGCTTTGATTTTTACATTAACACTGGTGCCGGCATTGTCCAGTATCCTATTAAGAAAAAATGTTCGTGAGCGACATAATCCTATCGTTATTTTCTTTGAAAAAGGCATTACAAAACTATTCAACTATACTTATAAATTTCCATTCGCAAGCTTATTGGTTTCACTGTCTTTGATGGTTATTACTTTCTTCTCTGCAAGATATTTAGGAACAGAATTCTTACCCGAATTAGATGAAGGCGCTTTATGGGTAGAAAGCGAATTACCTATGAGTGCAAGCTTGCCCGAGGCAGTTACAATATCCAATAAAATGATTGCCATTATCAAGGAATTTCCAGAGGTAAAACAAACCTTGTCTCAAATGGGAAGAACCAATGATGGTACCGATCCTAAAGGATTCTTCAATGTACAGGTACAGGTAGATTTAAAGCCTAAAAAAGAGTGGAGAGCTGGATTAACCGAAGAAGCGCTGATAGATAGTATGGATAGGCAGTTGAAAAAAATACCTGGAGTATTATACAATTATTCCCAACCCATCCGCGACAATGTAGAAGAGGCCGTAGCAGGTGTTAATGCAGCAATGGCAATAAAGATTTTTGGTCCCGATTTTCAGGTCTTGGATTCATTGGCTGATAAGATAAAAGAGGCAGTAAAAAATGTAAAAGGTATCGAAGATCTTGGAGTACTTCGAAACCTTGGACAACCTGAATTTAGAATTAATCTCGATCAGCAAAAAATGGCACTTTACGGAGTTACCACTGCCGATGCTCAGAGTGTAATAGAAATGGCAATAGGAGGAAAAGCAGCAACGCAATTGTACCAGGGCGAAAGAAGATTTGATATAAGAATACGTTATCAGAAAGACTTTAGAGATACTGAAGAAAAAATCAAAAGATTGATGGTGCCATCGCAGGATGGTAGCAAGATTCCTATTAGCGAAATTGCTAATATTCAAACACTTACAGGCCCTGCATTTATCTATCGTGATAATAATAGCAGATACATAGCGGTTAAATTTTCTGTACGCGAAAGAGACTTAGGAAGCACCATTGCAGAAGGACAACAAAAGGTACAATCGCTAATTCACTTACCGCCTGGTTACGAAACAACCTGGAATGGAGAATTCGAAAATCAAATACGCGCAAGTAAACGTTTGGGTGAAGTGGTGCCATTATGTTTACTGGCAATATTCCTGATTCTCTTTGTTACTTTCGGCAATGTAAAAGATGCAACGCTTACCATCCTCAATGTACCCTTTGCATTAATGGGCGGCATACTCGCACTACATCTAAGAGGCATGAATTTCAGTATTAGTGCAGGCATTGGGTTCATAGCATTGTTTGGTATCTGTATTCAGAATGGGGTAATTCTAATCAGCGTATTCCGCAAAAATCTCGAAGCAAAAATGAGTCTCGATGAAGCCCTTTTACAAGGTGTAAAATCTCGGGTAAGACCCGTAGTTATGACGGCACTTATGGCAGCTATAGGTTTATTTCCCGCAGCCATTTCTACTGGTATAGGAAGCGAAAGTCAGAAGCCGCTGGCAACAGTTGTTATAGGCGGCCTGGTAACCTCTACCATTCTTACCTTGCTCATCTTGCCTATCCTCTATGCCATTGCCCATAAGATTTTGCATAGAAGAAAGAATATAGAAAAGCTGCACAATGCAGGGGTGATAATATAGCATAATTAAAGTTGATTTAAAATTCACAAATACTAAACTTCAATAAGAAGGTGTAAAAGGGAAAGGCTGTCGTAAATGACAGCCTTTCCCTTTATTCTACCTACTTTACCTTATGCTTTTTTGAAGTTAAAATCTATTACAAGGTGTTGACCTTGTGTATAGAAATAAGGTAA
>CAIVPM010000185.1 GCA_903907815.1 uncultured Chitinophagaceae bacterium
ACATTACCCACACAATGGTCTACATATAATAGTCCGGTATCGGTAGGGTTATAGTTAGATGTCCATGCTTTAAATCCAGGTAAGAATGGACCAGTATAATTTTTTCTTTCTATAAATAAATGTACTGTTTCTCCATACGTATGGATACCACTCATTACTACTTCGCCAGACTCATCTTTCATAACAGTTGGTTCCATATAACTCTTTGCACCACGAGATGTTGTCTGATGCCATGCATCTTTTGCATCATTTACACCAAGTGATAAAAACTTAACTCCGTCGCCATGTTTTGCAACATGTTCGGATACTATATGATTGCTGTGCATAGCTGTTGTAAACACGAATGTTAGTTTATTCTGACGAACAACATAACTTGCTTTGTCTTTTACACCAGTTTCCGGGCCTGCATAAGCGAGACTTTGAAAACCGAAAGCAGTTTTATAAAAGTGCGCTGCCTGTTTAGCATTACCTACATAAAATTCTACATAATCTGTTCCTAATAATGGAAGAAAATCAATGTTTGTGTTGGACATATTGTTACAATTATTGTTGAATGAAATAAAAAATGATTAATTAATAATTCTGCTTGTTTAATTACCAAGCGTTATGACAAGGAGATACATACCTGATAAAAGGTATATAATAAGATTATATAGCACCCATAGCAAGTGCACTCATCAGGAAGAAGTAGTTACTTCTTGAATCCGGAAATATTTTATATGGATAATCTGGCCGCAACTGTTTTAATTATTAAGGCGAAAATAGCTAAATAATCAAAACTAACAAGTGTTAACGCTATTTTAATTTAGGATTGTTAATATGTCGGGTAGCATCACTTACATTTTTCTTCTCAAAATTCTTTTCTAATGCTTTAGTAAGATCAACCCCTGTCTGGTTTGCAAGACATATCAGTACCCAAAGTATATCGGCCATTTCATCGGATACTTCTTTGCCTTTGTCAGACTCTTTAAATGACTGTTCGCCATACTTTCTAACCATTATTCTACTTAGTTCACCCACCTCTTCCATTAGAATTCCAAGATTAGTCAACTCATTGAAGTATCTTACTCCAACCGTTTTTATCCATTCATCCACGTCTTGCTGAGCTTGCTGAATAGTCATTTTGTGTAGATTTATTTTGGTGCTTTTCTATAAAATATTATCGCAACAATAGAGAATATTATATTAGGTGTCCAGGCGGCTAATATTGGGGGGAAACTTCCTTTTGTGGAAAATACGGTAGAGAATTTATCAGCTACTATATATAATGCTGCTGTAATAAATCCTATTGCCATGTGCGACCCGCTGCCTCCTCTTACTTTCCTTCCTGCTACAACTGCTCCAATTAAGGTAAGTAATATAACAGAAAATGCCGTAGCATCCCTTCTGCCAAGTTCTACCTTAAGTTCATTCAATGTTTCTGAACCTCTCTTTTCCTCGAGTGATACAAAATGTCTTAGCTCGGTAGTCGTTAATTTATCCTTGGTATACTTATCGTGATTAAGATCGTTTGGCTTGAATTCAAATTTTATAAATTCTTCCATAGGATAGGTCACCTTTTCATGCAACCCATTTATCGTTCTGAAAGTAACGGTCTCCAGTTTCCACAAATTCTTCTTTTTGTCCCAGGTTATCCCCTCTGCCCTCTTATTTTCATATACTTCTGTCCCCTTTAATTTAAACATAAAGAATGGACCTCCATGTTTGGAGATAGTATCATAATTATAAATTCCTGCATAGGAAAAGGAATCTATTTTTATGTATAAATCGCTTGCAACACGATCTCTGTTTTTTACAAGATTTTCATATGATGAATTACCATCTATGTATACCGTTTCAAATGCACTTCTCTTCTTGTTTGCGTTAGGTACTATATAATGATTTGAAACCCAAAGAATAGTAGCTAAGAATGCAGCCCCAACAAAATAGGGCCTCAACCATCTGAAGTAAGTAGTACCACTTGCCAGTACGGCAATGATCTCGCTCTTTTCAGCCATTTTGGATGTGAAAAATATTACCGCTATAAAAACAAACAAAGGAAATAGTAAAGCAACAATGTGCGGAATGAACCCAAAATAGTATTCAGTAATAATCTTATGAATCGGTAATTGAGAATGCACAAAGTCATCTGCTTTTTCACTTATATCTATTACTACTGCAATTACAGTAAATAAAAATATTGAAAAGAAGAATGTAGTGATGAACTTTTTAAATATGTACCAGTCTATTTTTTTCATCTGCGATTATGAGCAAATATATATTAACTGCATTGAGAACAATCTGCTTTAACTATATTTTGCAAATGAATAGGGATCCCTTTTATATATCTCCTGCTTAATTATCAATTGGGCATAAAAAAAACGTCTATAGAAATAGACGTTTGTAAGAAGTTTATTTAATGGGCACACGGATTAGTAAGCAGATGTGAAAATACTGCACCTAACGTTACAAGTATAATCTTAGTATGTAAAGTGGAAAAAATAGAATAACAGTTATACATTATTAACAAACAGTATCCGGAACAATGGCTACTATTTTCAATAGAATTGTAACTACTGGATAATCAATACAAAGGGAATAGCAACTGATTTTATAGCTTTGAATAGTGCATTACTTCAATATAAAACAGCTTAAAATTTTAACAAATAAACTTCTTTAAAGAACTGCTTTACTGGCGTTAATCTGTTCTCCATAGAATCGTTTTCCCAGTTGATTAAAAGTCTCGGTATTATCTGTTGTATAAAACACTCTGGAAGCATTTTTACTACATTTTGCTTCTATTTCTATATGTCGATTAAGATAATCTTTTAGACTGGCAGCAACAATCTTTCCCTGATCAACTACTGTAACATTATCGGGAAGAGCTGCTTTAATTTTATTGGCTAATAAAGGATAATGGGTACATCCTAACAGGACCGTATCTATAGCGGCTGATTGAGCCATTAGCTGTTGTATATATTCTTTTACAAAGAAGTCGGCACCAGCAGTTTCAGTTTCACCATTTTCAACAATTGGTACCAGCATAGGGCATGCCTGTTGGTATACTGTAGTTTCTGGAAAGAACTTATTGATCTCTATCTTATACGAGTCAGAGTTTATTGTTCCTACGGTACCCAGTACGCCAATATTACCACTTTTCGAAAACTTACCTACAATCTCTGCAGTAGGTCTTATAACGCCTAAAACACGCTTATTTTGATTAGAAGGCAAATGCTCCTGTTGTATAGAGCGTAAAGCTTTTGCCGAGGCAGTATTACAGGCTAATATTACCAGACTGCATCCTTGTTCGAAGAACCAGTTTACAGCCTGCAAAGTATACTGGTATACAGTTTCGTAGCTTCTGTTACCATAAGGAGCTCTAGCATTATCTCCAAGATAGAGATAATCATATTCCGGCAATTCTTCTACAATAGCTTTGAGGATTGTTAACCCACCAAAACCACTATCAAAAACACCTATAGCCCCTTTCTTTTCCATATACTTTAAATAAATAAGCACCCCTAATTGGGGTGCTATTATTAAATCATTTTACTATGTATATCTTAGTGACCACCTTGTCTTGGAGCTGCTCTCATTGGTGCAGCAGATTTAGGTGCTCCAGAACTTTGCTCTTTCAAAGCGTTTTCAACCTCAGCAGGTAATTTTAATTTAAGTTTCTGAGCTACTTTAATACTCAAATTATCCTGCAATGGAATAGGAGCAAAGAACACTTCACTCTTAAATACGTGTGTGTACTTATTATCAGCAATAATCTCTCTTAAAGCATCATATACTTTCTGACGATAAGGTACCAGCAATTCTTCTTGTTTTGCCTGTAACTTCTGGTTTTGATATTGTTGCCAGTTTTGAATTTTATATAAGTGATTAGACAATTCTTTTTGTAAAATTGCTTTTAAGCTACCACTTACTGGATGTGTGCTATCTTTCAAAACGCTATCCTGACGTTTGTATTCGCTCAACTCATAATCATATTCTGTTTTCAAAGAATCTTCAACAAATTTTTGTAAGATGGTATCTACTTTTTGTATACCTGGCATTAATCCAAGAACACTTTCTTCATCAAAAGAACCAATTTTTATTTGGGCTTTAGTAGTAGTTGAAAACATAAATGTTGCAATTACCGCAACAGAAATCAGGAGAACTTTTTTCATTTTAATTTTTATTTGATATTTAGTTGTTTGATCCTTTCAATCTAAGATTGAATATTTTTAATTAGTATTTATCTACAGTAATTTGATACCCATTTCCCTCAATACATCGTCACTCTTATCCAACTTTGGGTCGGCAAATATAACAGTAATTCCTTCACTTTTATCCAGAATGAAATCATAACCACGGGCAACAGCAATTTTCTGTATGGCAGTAAATACTTTATCCTGAATAGGTTTTACTATTCTTTGTCTTTGTTTAAAGAGGTCGCCTTCGTAGCCAAAACGCTTTTTTTGAAGGTCTCTGATATCTTTTTCTTTAGCTGCAATTTCTGCCTCACGTTTCTTTTTCAGCTCATCACTTAGCATGTATTGTTCTACCTCAAAATCCTTTGTTAGTTTATCCAGCTCAGCTTGTTTATCGTCTATTTCTTTTTGCCATTGATCGCTCAATAACTGTAGCTTTTTATCTGCATCTACATAATCAGGAATCTTGCTGAGTATATATTTAGTATCAATGATAGCATAGCGCTGCGCATTAATATTACTGCCAGCAAATAGTAAAACACCAAACAATAAAAAAAGGTACTTTTTCATACACATGATTTTTGTGGTATAATAAAAATTATTCAGGTTCAAAACCTAACATGAAAGTAAATCTGGAAATATCTTTTATAGAAGCGCCCGGAGTATATCTATCCAGTCCTAAACCATAATCAAACCCAAGTAAACCAAACATAGGAAGATAAAAACGCATACCCAAACCTACTGAACGTCTTAGTTTGAAAGGATTATATTCCTTCATATCGTACCAACCGTTTGCAGCCTCCATAAATGCCAGTCCATAGATAGTACTACCCGCACTAAGACTTAAAGGATATCGCATCTCTAACACATATTTATTAAACATGGTAAAGTATTGAGAAGCACTTGACTGATCAGGATTTTTGGTAGGATCAGATGATTGATAAACAGGATAACCTCTTTGAGCTATGATATCATAACCCAATAATGCAAACTGATTACTTAAACCTGCATCACCCACCTGAAAACGCTCGAAAGGAGATGTTTTTAATGTTGAACTATACTTTCCAAGGTAACCAAATTTAGCAGCAAACTTTAATACCAGTTGCTTATGATCTTCCCCTATTGGTTTAGTTAATGGAACATAAAACTCACTATTAAATCTCCATTTATGATATTCAATCCATTGATATGGATTAGATGAAGTAGCTATATCTTTATTAAAAGTAGAATATGGTGGAGTCATTTGAAGACTCATCAACATAGTAGAACCGCTTGCAGGGAACTGCGGATTATTAATAGAGGAACGCTGAACCGCCACCTTTACATTCAGGTTATTAGAATGTCCATTATTAAATCCAGGAAGATTTACACGATCTATATAATAATCGTTCAAGGTATATAAAGTATAACTTAAACCTACTGACATAGAGAAATAATCATCCGGCCATTTCAATTGTCTACCCAGACTCAATGAAGTACCTGTTGTACGAATATAAGAAGGATTACTGGAAGAGGTAACCGTTCCGGTTAATGGATTATAAGAATTGGAATACTTAGTATCATATATAGAATAAGTAAGCGAATTACGTTTCTTTCCTCCTAACCATGGCTCGGTAAAAGAGAAATTATAAGAACGGAAGGCGGTACCATTACTCTGGAATCTTAAAGATACTTTCTGACCATCACCCATTGGTAATGGATCCCATGCTTTCTTCTTAAATAGATTCTTTGCAGAGAAATTATTAAAGCTTACCCCAAGTGTACCGGTAAGACCAATATTGCCACCCCAACCAGCACTAAGCTCTAACTGATCGCTTGACTTTTCTTCCAACTGCCAGGTTACATCTACCGTTCCATCGTCTGGATTTGGTACTACCTGAGGATTAATTTTCTCCTGATTAAAATAGTTCAGCTGCGCAAGTTCTCTTACAGAACGCATTAAATCCTGACGACTGAATTTTTCTCCCGGAATAGTACGAAGCTCTCTTCTGATTACGTATTCTTTAGTTTTATCGTTTCCTACAATTTTTACGTTCTTCCAAACGGCTTGTGGACCTTCAGTAAATTTAATTTCAAAGTCTATTGTATCATTATATACAGCAGTCT
>CAIVPM010000186.1 GCA_903907815.1 uncultured Chitinophagaceae bacterium
GACATTTTAAACCATTAAATAAATAATTATTATGCCGGACATCGTAAAAATAGCCTACCAGCAAACAGGAGAAAGTGTAAGAAATACTGCCAATGGAATGCGACCAATGGCTGCCCGTGCTTATGATGAACGCAATAGTCAGTATTTATTGATAAAAGCACCCCCTGCATCCGGTAAATCAAGGGCATTGATGTTTCTGGCATTGGATAAAATGCGAAAACAAGGATTAAAAAAAGTAATTGTTGCTGTACCGGAAAGGTCAATTGCAGGCTCTTTTGCTCCAGCAAACCTGATAGCCGAGAATCATTTTTTTGCTAATTGGGAGCCAAAGGATGAATATAACCTTTGTACACCTGGAATGGATGGTAGCAAAAGCAAAGTACAGGCGTTTAAAAACTTCATCAACAATGACGAAGAAATTTTGATTTGTACCCATGCAACCCTCCGTTTTGCTTATGAGGAACTGGAAGAAAGCAATTTCAATAACCTGCTTTTAGCAATAGATGAATTTCATCATGTATCTGCTGATGGAGATAGTCGTTTGGGGGAATTGTTGCGCAGTATCATGGAAAAGTCAAATGCCCATATTGTAGCTATGACAGGTTCGTATTTTAGAGGGGATAGTGTGCCAGTATTAAAACCCGAAGATGAAGCAAAATTTACGAAGGTTACTTACAACTATTACGAACAATTGAATGGGTATACTTTTTTAAAATCCCTGGGAATTGGTTATCATTTTTATCAGGGAAAATATACTTCTGCCATACTGGATATACTGGATACTAATAAGAAAACCATATTACATATTCCAAATGTAAATTCGGGCGAATCTACCAAGGATAAACACAAAGAAGTAGATACCATTCTGGATGCTATAGGAGAGGTAACAAAAGTAGATAACGAAACAGGCATTATTCACCTGAAACGCTACAATGATCAACAAATAATTAAAGTAGCCGATCTGGTAAATGATAACCCAAGAGATCGGGAAAAAGTAATAACCTACCTACGAAATATGAAAAACGTAGAAGATATGGATTTGATTATTGCATTGGGTATGGCAAAAGAAGGATTCGACTGGCCATATTGCGAACATGCACTAACAATAGGCTATAGAGGTTCTTTAACCGAGATTATACAGATTATTGGTAGATGTACCCGAGATAGTGAAAATAAGAATCATGCTCAGTTTACCAATTTAATTGCACAACCCGACGCTGCAGATGATCTGGTAAAACTGTCCGTAAACAACATGCTTAAAGCAATTACAGCATCATTATTAATGGAACAGGTACTTGCTCCAAACTTTAAATTTAAACCCAAAGAATCCGATGATGATAAAGCAAAAGCAGGCGAGATTAAAGTAATTGGTTTAAAAACACCCAGTTCAAAACGAACTAAAGACATTATTGATTCCGATTTAAACGATTTAAAAGCAACCATATTACAAGACGATACTATATTAAAAGCCATACCTGGTAGTGTTGATCCAGAAGTGATAAACAAAGTATTGATTCCTAAAATCATTAAAGCTAAATATCCTGAACTGAATGAAGAAGAGCTGGAAGAAGTAAGACAGTACGTAGTATTGGAATCGGTTGTAAAAAACAATCTGATGATTGATGTAAGTGTCATTAAAAAAGCTATAAGGGAAAATGCAGAAATAAAGGCTGCTTTTGCTGGTTCAAACCCCAATCAGGTAATTGAAAAAGTACTAATCCCTAAAATAGTAAAAACAGTATATCCTGATTTGTCAGATGATGAAGCAGAATCTTTCAGTAAAATGAATGTAACAATGCCAACAGCTGCTGCAGAAGCTCAGAGCGACCAGCGATTTATTAGAATGGCAGGACAGTTTGTAAACATCGATGATTTACACATTGATTTAATTGATAGGATAAACCCATTTCAAAAAGCATTCGAAATATTATCAAAAAATGTAACCACTAAAGTATTGAAAGTAATTAAAGATGTTATTGAATCTACCAGAATTCAAATGACATTGGATGAAGCGCTGCTTTTATATCCTGATAAAGTAAAAGCATTTATGGAGAAAAATGGGATAGAGCCAAGTATAATGTCTTCTGATCCTTTGGAAAAAAGAATGGCCGGAGCAATTATTTATTTGAAAGACTTAAAACGTAAAAAACAAAGTGGACAAGGATAAAAAATTACAGGAAATATTAGAAAACGATCCATTAGGTTTATTGAACATAAAGCCTGCAGCTTCGCCTGCAAGGAATGAAGATGAAAGATTAGTTGCTTCCTTTCAGGAAATTATTGATTTTTACGAGAAGAATAATAGAGCTCCCGAAGCAGGTGGTGGTGTACAGGAATATCAATTAAGTTCAAGATTGAAATCCATTAAAGAGAATCTGCTTAAAACAGAAAAACTGAAGACTTATGACACTTTTGGGTTACTAAAATCAGAACAAATAGAGATTAAAACAATTGATGACATTTTAAAAAACGATCCATTAGGGTTACTCGACGAGGACGATTCCGAAGGACTTTTTGAATTTAAACACATTAAAAAAGTAGAGGAAAGAGCCAGTGCTGAATTTGTAGCAAGACGAAAACCTTGTAAAGACTTTGCTAAGTATGAACATAGATTTAAAGAGGTACAAAAGGATTTAAAAAATAATAAACGTAAACTTATTGAGTTTAAACAAGGCAACTTGAGAGAAGCAGAATATTATGTTCATAATGGTATTTTGTTTTTTGTAGAGAAGATAAACATTACTATAAAAGAACATTATAAAGAAGATGGCACAAGGGTAAGAGAAGACGGAAGAACAAGGTGTATTTTTGAAAATGGAACGGAGTCCAATATGTTGAAACGCTCAGTTGAAAAAATATTGTATGCAAATGGGAAAGTGGTTTCGGAAAACATGGATAAGGTTAATGAAAAATTTGTTGAGAAGTTCAGTAATATAACAGAACAGGATGAAGAGTCAGGGTTTATCTATATACTAAAATCCAAAAGCGAAAAAAAGGAAATAACGGAAATAGACCACTTATATAAAATTGGTTATTCATCCACATCAGTTGAAGAAAGAGTAAAAAATGCCCAACAGGATCCTACCTATTTAATGGCAGATGTTAGGATAGTAATAACCTATAAATGTTTTAATATGAATCCGCAGAAGTTGGAGCAATTGCTTCATAACTTCTTTGGCAAGTCTTGTTTAAACATAGATGTATTTGATAAAGATGGGTTAAGGCATACTCCAAGAGAATGGTTTATTGCACCATTAGCAATCATAGAAGAAGCAGTACATTTTATTATCTCAGGAGATATAGTACAATATAAATATGATGCAGCTACAGAATCAATTGTATTAAGGTAAGCACAATAATGCACAACATATTGTATAATCAAAGTGTTACTCGAAGTACATACTGGGACTGTTTCGTGATAATTTAGAGCTTGTTGCTCTGTTTATTTGTCATCATAAACTATCCATAGCCATTTATAATTCTTTGTGTTTTTTAAAAAGCAACATGTCGGAAATTCCGTCAAGTTCAAATGAAATAAGTATAATGTATTAATGAGCCTTTATAATCGTTCGAATCAGCATATTTAAATTAAAAACTTACAAATATTAAGAAATTCGGAATTTCCGAATTTCTGTGTACAGTTCATACCCCCACTTGGCACAGTTTACTAAATCTCGGAGTGTCACTCGTCACTGCCTGTGGCTGTGACGTAATACATTGCAGCTTGCAGCTGCATTTCCAGGTGTTTTAGTATCACAAAATAATAGAGTGTCACAAAAGTCCCAATCGTCTCTGTTCTGTAATCTGTTTTGCGTAATTCTCCAGACTACGTCATGGTGATAGCAAATCTTTGATTTGCAAATATATATATTCAACATGCTACTACTATACATGCTTCTCACACCTCTTCAAAGCAAAACTCGGTTTGTTACTTAAAACTGTGACTGTTTCAAATAGAATGAAAGTGCTCATTAAACATTGAACCTATGCTGTTCAAAACATACAATATTTTATCGGACAGTTTTTAGCATTCGCTCAACCGCTTGCGGTTCTCTCTGTTCTCTATGTTTGTATTTTTTAATACGCTGTGCAACTCCGTGCCGCTGTGGCTCCGTGGTTCGATGTATTCTGTATTTTTCACGACTCACGAAAAGCACCATAAAGTGTAAGATAAAGAACCTACAATTTTGAACAGCCTACATTGAACTTTTCAAACTTCTTAAACCTTTTAAACTATATTCAAACCCCAATCAAAAAGGTTCAAGCATTCACCCAAAGACACTCAACCTCAACCAAAAGAGCTCTGAACGCAGTTTCAAATCACTAAACCACACTACCAAATCACCAGAACCGAAGGTCAAGAGAATCAACCGCAACTCAAAAAGGGGCGGCACCTACTCAAAGAGGCTGGAACTCCAGAATAGTTGGTAAACCCCAGCCAGAAGTCTGTTGGCAACTACCCAATGTGCGCATACCATAGCCCAAAGTGTGCAGGCAACTACTAAAAGTCTGTAGGCGCAAGTCTCAAATCAGCAAACCACAAACCCATATCATCAGGCAACGGGTCTGCATCTGTAAACCAGAGCCCCACTCCACTAAACCCGGAAATGCTGAATAAGAAATAAATTGCTATTACATAAGAGCTCTTCTTTTCAGTCAACCGCTCGAACTAATCTGGGAAAAAGAGAAGAAATATTGGGTATAAAATAATTGTAATCATTTATATTCTGGCTTCGGGGGGCGTTATTCCCCATATTCTGAATAAATTAATACCCTTTCAGTGTGTCATTGCCTTATTTTTGAAGCCTAATCTTATCTGTACATGAAATTTGGAGTAGTTGTTTTTCCTGGTTCTAATTGCGATAGAGATATGCAATATGCGATAGAACATGATTTGAAAAAAGAAGTGATTATGCTGTGGCATAAAGATAGCGACCTGAGTATGTTTACTACCGACGACTGCATTGTACTTCCGGGTGGATTCAGCTATGGCGATTACCTGCGTTGTGGTGCTATTGCCCGCTTTAGTCCGATGATGAAGAGTGTGATAGAATTTGCTAATAAAGGGGGTAAAGTACTGGGTGTATGTAATGGCTTTCAGATACTTTGCGAAAGTGGCTTACTGCCTGGAGTACTGCTGCGCAATCAGAACCAACAGTTTATTTGCAAAAACGTATATATAAAGGGGCAAAATGAGGAAGCTCTTAAGATTCCGATTGCTCACGGCGAGGGAAGATATTATGCCGATGATGCTGTACTGAATGAACTGGAAACAAATGGACAGGTACTGTTTCACTACTGCACGGAAGAGGGTGCTTTAACGGAAGAGGGTAACCCGAATGGTTCCACTCATCATATTGCGGGGATAAAAAATAAGTCTGGCAATGTTTTTGGTATGATGCCACATCCGGAGCGTGCTACTTCGGCTATTCTGCAGAATGAGGATGGGAAGAAGGTGTTTGAGATGCTGGGAATACTTAATTAGCTAATTAGCTGATTTGCTGATTAATACAAATACAAGGCAAGGAGGCAAGAGGAATACAAATACAGGGAGGTAGGAGACAGGAGTGAGGAGATAGGAGGAATACAAATACAAGGAACAAAGGCAACGAGGCACAAAGGCACAAAGGAACAAAGGAATACAGGGATAGGAGGAATACAAATACAGGAGACAGGAGATAGGAGGAATACAGAATACAAGAGGAATGCAAATACAAGAGAGCATAACGCAATAATTGATAATTAATAAAAAATATAAATTCGCTAATTAGCTAATGCGTTAATCCGTTAATTCGCTAATTCTAAAATTAAACACAATGAAACAACTTTTAATACTACTGACCATTTTAGTTACATCATTATCTTCTTTTGCTCAGAATAAGGATCATATTGTCTGGAAGTTTGAGGCTAAGAAGAAGTCGGCTACGGAGTATGAAATTGTTATTACGGCTACCGTGGATAAGCCATGGCATATATACTCTCAGCACTCTGGTAAAGAGGGGCCAATACCTACTTCTTTTATGTTTAAAAAGAATCCGTTGATTACTCTTTCGGGTAAAACACTGGAAAAGGGTACTATGGAGAAATCGTACGATGACCTTTTTAAAACACAGGTTATTTATTTTAATAATACCGTTGTTTTTACACAAGTAATAAAGCTGAAAGCGCCGGTGAAAACAACCTTCTCGGGTGTAGTGGATTATATGCTCTGCAACGATAGGGAATGTACACCGCCTACGAAGAAATCTTTTGAAATTACGCTACCATAATCTTCGGGATAATGAACAGAATTGCTGCAATTATTGTCGGTATATTTATTGCTATCAGTGCATTTGCTCAAGGTGATTCTACCCTTGTGTGGAAGGCGGATGCGGTGAAAGTAAATGATAGTGTTTATCAGCTTTCGGCTCGTACTACATTGCCTGCTGGCTGGTATTTGTATGGCAGTAATCCTACCATTGAGGGTCTGGAGAATGTGAAGCTTACTTTTGCTTCTACTGATGTACAACCTACAGGAGATGTAACCTTGCAGGGTAATGCTTCTAAGATTATAGATGCGCTGTTTGACCATAAAGAGGCTACTATTTACAAGGGTGAGGTATTGTTTAAGCAAGCAGTTAGTGTTGCTAAAAAGTCTATCAACTCTTTGCATTTTACTATCAGTGCTAACCTGGGAAAGGAAGGAGCATTTCTACCACAGGAACAAAAGATTGATATTATATTATCGGAGTATAAAGCGGCTGCCAACAGTATTAAAATAAATAGCATTGATGTACAGAAACCATTGAGTGATTGTGGTGATGTTGCCGACAGGGTGCATCATTCTACAGGCTTATTTAAAGTGTTTCTATTAGGATTGCTGGGTGGCTTTATTGCCTTGTTTACACCCTGCGTTTTTCCGATGATTCCGGTAACGGTTTCTTTCTTTACCAAGAAGTCTCACAACCATAAAGAGGCTGTGCGTAATGGTTCGTTGTATGGATTTTTTATCCTGCTGATTTATGTGGCTGCGAGTCTGCCATTTCACTTATTGGATCTGAATCCGGAGGTGTTTAATAATATCTCTACGAGTCCGGGTTTGAACATTTTATTCTTTATCATCTTTATCATCTTTGCTATATCGTTCTTTGGCTTCTTCGAGATAACCTTGCCGCATTCTATTGCGGGCAAAGCAGACTCAAAAAGTGGTCTGACGAGCATTGGTGGTATCTTTTTTATGGCAGTAACACTGACCATTGTTTCGTTCTCCTGCACCGGTCCGTTGCTGGGTACTTTGCTGGTAGGCGCTATTAATGGTGGTGCATGGCAATTGAGTGCAGGTATGGCGGGCTTTGGCGTTGCTCTTGGATTGCCATTTGCTTTGTTTGCTATCTTTCCAAGCTGGCTGCAGCTGCTGCCTAAATCGGGTGCCTGGATGGATACCATTAAGAAGGTACTTGCCTTTGTAGAACTGGCACTGGCCTTTAAATTCTTATCGAACGCAGACCTGGTGGAGCACTGGGGACTACTAAAAAGGGAAGTCTTTTTTGGTGTATGGTTCCTGGTAGCGGTTGGTCTGGGTGCCTACCTGATGGGATGGCTAAGATTACCACATGATTATAAGGGGCAGAAGATATCGGGTACCCGCAAGGTTTTGGGTATTCTGGCCTTTGTGTTTAGCTTGTATATTCTTCCTGGCGTTACCAATACTCCATATGCTAACCTATCGCTACTGAGTGGGTTTCCGCCGCCATTGAGTTATAGTATTTATGGTAAACATAATGTAGAAGGGAAAGGCCTTGAGGCAAACGTTATGAACGACTTTGATGCGGCTACTAAACTATCGGCACAGACCGGAAAACCAATACTGGTAGACTGTACGGGATGGGCATGTGTGAACTGCAGAAAGATGGAAGAGAATGTATGGACCGATCCGGCCGTAAAACAATATATACAGGAGCATTTTATATTGGTATCATTGTATGTGGATGATAAGAAAATACTCCCATCTGATGAACAGGTATATGGCTATACTACCATGGATGGCCTGAAGAAAGATATAGTTTCTGTAGGGGATAAATGGGCGACTTTTGAAGCGGAAAATTTTCATCAAAATACACAGCCGCTGTATGCCATTATTAATACTAAGGGACAACTGGTGAATCAGCCGGTGGGATATACACCTGATGCGAAGAAGTATCTGGAGTGGATGAAGTGTGGGAGGTAATTATGAATTAATAATTAATAATTAATAATTGATAATGGCTTTGTTGCATGAATAATTAGCATTTACATACTAAAAAGGATATAGAAGAGTTTTATTATAAGTAACTACTCAAATAATAAACTCAAACTATATC
>CAIVPM010000187.1 GCA_903907815.1 uncultured Chitinophagaceae bacterium
ATACGCAGCCAATGGCTAACCGTTATCTGGCAAGCTTCACCGCTTTCCTTGCAGAGAACAGAGGTCACTATATGGTAGAGAATATACTTGAGGATGGTTTTAGTGAATTCTTTTATCACCACATCTACAAATACAGAGAAAGCTGGAGCAACCCAATCCATTTTGTTGGTGGAGTTGCCAATGCTTTCAGCGATATATTAAAGGAAATGTGTAGCAGCTTCGAGTTAGAATTTGGAACAGTATCAGCTTCGCCAATGAAGGGTTTGATAGCTTATCATACTTAAATACAAGGCACACACAGGCAACGAAGCACAAAGTAATACAAGGGAGATAGGAGTCAGGAGAATAAATACAGCCAATTCAATGAAAGTAGACGAGAAGAATATAAATAATAAAAACTAAAGGGATACAATTGCTTTTTACTAAGTACTTACTACTTCCTTAATTCTAATATCTTTTCTGCTAATATTAAATCCAAGGGGCGGGTAATTTTTATGTTGTTATAATCTCCTTCTATGAGGAAAACTTCTTTTCCTAAGGCTTCTACCACCGTAGCTTCATCGGTAAAAATATCCTGATAAGCCTGACTAAATGCTTCCAGTATCAACTCACTTTTAAAAGTCTGTGGGGTTTGTACCAATCGGATATTGTTTCTATCAGCGGTTCTGGAGGAACTGCCGTTGATAACTCTAATACTATCGGTAGCTACTACTGCAGGAATAGCGCTTCCCCTAACCAATGCCTGATTGTAGCATGCATGTATCAACTCTTTAGTCAATAAACATCTTACGGCATCATGCACAAATACTACACTATGCGGGGGTACATGGTCTAATCCATTCTTTACAGAATAAAACCTGGTAGAACCTCCTTCTATGCAAGTAATGGAATGATCTGTGAACTGTTCAGCAATCTTTTTTCCTTCTGCTAAATACTGTGCAGGCAAAACCACCACAATTGCTATATCAGTAAATGCATTCGTAAAAGCTGCAATTGCATGCTGTAAAATAGGTTGCTGATGTAGTATAAGAAACTGTTTAGGTATTTCAGCCCCCATTCTTGTGCCAGTACCGCCGGCAACTATTACTGCAATCTTTTTCATGCTGTGAAGATAGGGGAGAGTTAGTTTTTAGTACTAACGTTTTCCAGAATGTCATCTGGTCTGATGGAATTATGACTTTCATCGTATGTACTTTCTCCGTTTTGAATCAAAATAACCTGAGGAGATTCATGATGAACTTGAAACTTTTCAGCGATTAAGTTGGAGATATTTCTATGCGCAATTAAATCGAGGTAGTAACAATCGCAGGTATCGTCAACATTGCTTTTATCCATTCTGCTTTTAGCAATAGAACTAATACTGCAACGGGTGCTATGTTTAAATATCAATTGTGGCTTACTATGCGAAGCCTCCATTATTGTATCTAAATCTTTTTCTGTTGTTAATTCAATCCAATTCATTCTATCTTCTTCCTCTGTAGTAATTTGGATTGGTAGTAGGACAACCACTTCTGCTTGAAGAAGCACAAGATTCTAATATTGTAGAGATTAATACGATTGTAAGACAGGCTACTATTATTTTTTTCATAATTG
>CAIVPM010000188.1 GCA_903907815.1 uncultured Chitinophagaceae bacterium
ATATTTTAGACAAATAATTTAAATGATTAACGGATTATATAATATGCCAATGGAAAGTAAAAAATCGAAGTATTTATTGCGTAATAATACTAACCAATTAATATTGAATAATTAACCACATAAAAAAACGCTCTCCTGAATTAACTGGAGAGCGCTTCTGTTTTTGCACACTTCTGGTTTAAAGTGTCACACCACTTTTAAAGATAGCTATTTCTCTGAACCCTGATTTCTCGTGATTCGCTTTTTCACCACTTGCTACTCTTATTACTTTATCTACCAATTCATCCAAACCTTCATCGAAAGATTTGTCTTCAGCCAAAGGACCTGCATTATAATCAATCCAATGCGGTTTGTTTTTAGCCAATTCAGAATTAGTAGCAATTTTTAATGTTGGAATGAAACTACCAAATGGAGTTCCTCTACCCGAAGTAAACAATACGATATGACAACCAGCAGCTCCTAAAGCAGTAGTTGAAACAAGATCGTTACCCGGAGAACTTAACAGGTTAAGTCCTTTTGTTTTCAAACGCTCACCATACTTCAATACATCCACGACAGTAGCAATTCCACCCTTTTGAGTACAACCCAATGATTTGTCTTCTAATGTAGAAATACCACCAGCTTTATTACCCGGAGAAGGATTCTCGTAGATAGGTTGTTTAAGATCTATGAAATATTGTTTAAAATCGTTGATTAAGTGTACCGTTTTTTCAAAAACTTCTTCGTTGGTACATCTATTCATCAGGATAGTTTCGGCACCGAACATTTCAGGCACCTCCGTTAAGGTAGTTGTACCGCCTTGAGCAATTAAAAAGTCGGAGAAGTAACCTACCAAAGGATTAGCGGTAATACCAGACAATCCATCGGAACCACCACATTTCAATCCAACTTTTAATTCTGACATTGGTATAGGTTCTCTCTTATCTTCTTTTACTACAGCATAAATTTCTTTCAATAAAGCAATTGCATCGTGCACTTCATCCTGTACTCTTTGAGTAGAAAGGAATTTAACTCTTTTACTATCAAAAGTTCCAAGACCTTGTTCGAATTCATCGATTTTATTATTCTCACAACCAAGTCCGAGTACAAGAACTCCACCTGCATTTGGATGTAAAGCAATATCAGAAAGAATAGTCTTGGTATTTTTATGATCATCCCCTAACTGAGAGCAACCATAATTGTGTTTAAACACTTCAATATCAACTTCTAATACTCCACCTAACTCCGCTTTGAATTCGCGGATAATTTGTTCGGCTATACCATTCACACAACCAACGGTAGGCACAATCCATATTTCGTTACGGATACCTACCTCGCCATTTGCACGACGGTAGCCCTGGAAAGTTAAATGTTTGTTCTGGTGGGGCAATGTTGCGAAAGAGGGGGAATAAGTATAGTCCATTACTTCGCCCAGTTTTGTTTTCACATTCTGAACGTGCACATGTTCACCTTTTTTAATGGGTGCATATGCTACCGCAATTGGATAGCCATACTTAATAATATCTTCTCCTATTTGGATATCTCTTAATGCAATTTTATGACCACGCTCAATATCATTTACCAACGATATACTATCGTTATCAACCACAATAGTTTCACCAGCGCTGAAGTTGCGTAATGCAATAACTACATTATCATTTGCATTAATCTTAATTAATTCCTTCATATTCTAATTATTAATATCTTATACCAAGCCTTCTAATGCAGCTTGCATTCCTTTATTTACAATATTGGTAAGGTGATTAGTAACAGCATCATTTAATCCTGCAACTGTATTTAAATCAAATTTCCAGTTTTTATCATAAGCCAACACTTCAGTAACCACCGCTTTCAAAGAAGCGTCAGTTCCGTCGTATTTACTCCATGCATCGTTCAATAATGCAATCAATGCAGCATCATCATTTAAAGCAATGTCCGCTTCACCTCTCTTACCTTTATAAAATGCTATAGTTGCTGCTAAAGAGAAAGAAAGTCTTTGTGGAACAGCATTCTTTCGTTTAATGTATTCGAGGATAGAAGGCAATACTCTTGTTTCGAACTTAGCCCATGAATTCAATGATATAGACATCAAAAGGTGTTTGATGAATGGATTTCTGAAACGATCTAATACCTCATTGGCGAATTTCTCCAGTTCTTCTTTAGACAAATCCAAAGTAGGGATAATTTCTTCAAAGATGGCATCGTTCAGGAACTTTCCTACTACAGGGTGTTCTACAGATTCTCTTACCGTGTCAATACCATATAAATATGCTACAGGTACCAATGCAGTATGAGCTCCATTAAGTATTCTTACCTTACGTGTTTTATAAGGAGTAATATCTTTTACATATAATACATCCAACCCTATAGAAGGGAAAGGAAGTTCTTTTTCCAGTTCTTCATTTGCTTGAATAACCCATAAATGGAAGTGTTCGCCCTCTACCACTTGTCTATCTTCATAGCCAAGCTCAGCAGTAATTTCAGCGATTCTTTCTCTTGGATAACCAGGTACAATTCTATCTACCAGTGTATTACTAAAAGTACATGCCTCATTTAACCAGGTAACGAAAGCAGCACTGTAGCCCCACTTAGCTGATAATTTAAGAATATATTCTTTTAAGTGATCAGCATTCTTATCAATCAATTCACAAGGAATGATATGCATTCCTTTGGTAACATCGCCATTAAAATGGTTGAATCTATGATGTAACCATACTGCAAGTTTAGCAGGATAGGAATTTGGAGGAGTAGCTCCCGGAGTATCATTATCATCATAAGCAATACCAGCTTCAGTAGTATTGGAAATAACGAAACGCATGGTAGGAATTTCTGCAGTAGCTAAATAGCCAGCAAAATCTTCATATGCATTAATTCCTCTACTGATAATATTGATTGTTTCATGGGTACTTAAGGCAACACCATCTTTCAATCCACGCATGTACAAGGTGTACAATCCATCCTGGTCGTTAAGCATTTGAACCATTCCCTTATCAATAGGTTGAACTACGACAACTGAACCATTGAAATCTGTTTTCTTATTCAGTTCATTAAACATCCAATCTACAAAACAACGGAGAAAATTACCTTCACCAAATTGTAATACTCTTTCTGGGAATTGACGATAAGCGGGATATACTTCTTTATTTAATAGCATACAGCAACAATTTTGAACTACCAAAGTACATAGTATTTTTATTGTCAAACAAGTTTAAGGCTATGTAATTGCATACTTTTTTACGCTATCGTTTGCGGGAACGGTTGAGTAAGGTATTATAGAAGTAAAAAAACTATATTCTTACCTAAAGAAGTAAGTTTTGGTGAAATGTACTTCGCTATAAGTAACAGTTATTCATCAGAAAAACTGGTGGTAGTTTAATCAGATAATTACCTAAACACTAAAACTGGTACCACAACCGCATGTCTTAGAAGCATTGGGATTATGGAAAGTAAAACCACGACTGTTTAATCCATCTGACCACTCAATGTTCATTCCAAATAAATAAAGTCCATGACTTTTATTCATGATAAAAGATAAGTCTTCAAAAGTATATTCCTCGTCTTCAGGAGTCATTTCATCAAAACCTAAAACGTAGGTCATACCACTGCAACCGCCACCTTTCACTCCTATTCTAAGTGATTTAGCAGTATCAAAAG
>CAIVPM010000189.1 GCA_903907815.1 uncultured Chitinophagaceae bacterium
AAAGGTCTCGTGCAAACGAGGCCTTTTTGTTTTTATAGGTTGTTGATGAACAAAAGTGTTATCATATTATATATAAACAAATAGATGTCAATTATTATTAACTAATTACACACTATTTAAGTGAGTACAATGGAAGGCTTCCGTACTACTCAGGAAATGATTGGTACTAAGGCGAAAGCTTTCTGTACTTGTATTCAATGTTTCTATTTGCAAATAAATTGTATAAATTAGAGGATATTTTTAAATATAACTGTATCAATTGAATAGAAAATTATACTGAAAAGGGGATAAGTTATTGCCTTTTTTAATGATTTGTTAATGTAATTACCCTTAATTTGTTCTCCCAATTATAAATTAAAAACGTACTTTATGAATAAGTTATTTAAACTTATCGTTTTACTGCTATTTATTAATGTCAATTTAAAGGCTGCAACTATTACCGTTACCTCTCCAAATGGTGGGGAAAGCTGGAACTCTTGCACAGCCAAAAATATAACCTGGACAAGCTCAGGAACTTCCAATTATTACAATATCGACTATTCTTTGGATAATGGTAATACTTGGGTTTCTTTAGCTACGTCTTATCAAACAACTGGAGGAAGTTTTGCTTGGAGTATTCCCAATAACTCTTCTGTAAATGCAGTCGTAAGAGTTACAGATGCATTGAATACTACCATTACTGATAAGAGCAATAATGTGTTTATTATCAATGCTGGATTAATAGTACTGTCTCCTAATGGTGGAGAAAACTTCATTACAGGAACTACCCAGAATATTACGTATAGTTATATTAGTGGAATAGTGAATAATATTATGATTGAATCTTCTATTGACGGTGGTGCAACATGGAATACTATAACATCCAGTACTTCTGCTACAGGCAGTTATGCATGGTCAATTCCGAATACGCCTGTAAATAATAAAGCAAAAATAAGACTGACCGATTTGAATGACCCTGGTTGTAAAACCGATACCAGCAATGCAAACTTCACAATTACATCTACTCTTACTATACTAACTCCGAATGGAGGTGGTAGTTTACAGGCTGTAGTAGGAACTCAAGGCAATACTGTGATCATGAATAATGCACCTGAGAAATTAAATACTGCAAGTTTTTATGATGATGGAGGACTGAATAATAACTATTCAAATAACAGTTATACAAAGACAATAAAACCGGATGTTCCTACCAATAAATTAAAGGTAACATTCCAGTCGTACTCTTTGGAAACAAACGATAAGTTATATATATATGATGGACCTTCTACTGCCTATAGTTTATTGGCAACCATCATTAACTATAGCAACACTCCTGTAAGCTATACTGCTACAAATGTTACAGGAGCTCTAACCTTTGTATATCAGAGTGATGGTGATGGTATACAAAGTACAGGATGGGATGCACTTATCAGTAGTGTTGGTACAGCTACTACCAATATTAACTGGAATATTGTGGGTACTTCTAAGTACTTTAATATAGATTATTCTACCAATTCAGGAACAACCTGGACCAGAATAATTTCTAATTATTATTCTACCACTGGTATATATCCATGGCAGGTTCCTAATACGCCTACTACCAATGCGAGGGTAAGGGTAACTGATGCTAATAATAATGCTATACAAGATATAAGTGATGCCGATTTTACCATTCTGGCAGCCAATCCTTTCTTTATAGTGTATAGTCCAAACGGTGGGGAGAATTTGTTTCCTTCCAACTATACCAATATTACCTGGGGGAGTGCATTTGCTGGTTTAAATGTAGCCATTGATTACAGTACTAATAACGGATCAACCTGGAATTCTGTAATCAGTTCTACTCCTAATATATCTGAAACCTATAGCTGGTTAATTCCAAACGCTCCAAGTAAACAATGTCTCGTAAGAGTGAAAGATGCAAGTAATCCAACTGCTAACGATGTTAGTGATGTTGTATTTAGTATTAGCCCTAATATAACCGTTACAGCACCTAATGGTGGTGAAAGTAGTCCAAGATGTTCTGCTTTTACAATTACCTGGACAGCAGGAGGTACTTCTGGAACCTATAATTTAGATTATACTACAGATGGTGGTAATACATGGACTTCCATTGCAACAAATTATACGGGAAGTTATTATGCCTGGACTTTACCGAACTTGATAACTACCCAATTAAAAGTAAGAGTTACTGATGTTGCTGATGCGTCAAAATCGGATGTTTCTGATGGTGGAATGTCTTTAACCTTACCAGCGAGTCCTGTAAAAATAATCTCTCCTAATGGTGGGGAAACCTGGACTACAGGTACTTCTCAAAATATAGTGTACTCCTATGGTGTAGGAACTACAACAGCCACTTTTGACTATAGTGTAGATAATGGTAGAACATGGACGAATCTTGCTACGAATACAACAGCTAATGGTTCTTTAACATGGACTGTTCCCAATTACCCAACGGATAGTGCATTAATCAGGATTACGGGTAATCAGTATAATGGATGTGACTATGATGTAAGTGATGCAAGATTCAAGATATTATCTACCGTATTAGTAACGGCA
>CAIVPM010000190.1 GCA_903907815.1 uncultured Chitinophagaceae bacterium
AAGGTGTAGATTAATTAATAAGCTACCCATATTTGGTCCAAACGGTAATTGGACTACAAAATTTAAGTGCTGTACCTGAAGGTCCCTGGAGTGCACCTGCCAAAACGTATTTATAACCAGGTTTTAAACCAGTTATTGTTAAGTGATGACCTGTGCAATACTTCATTTGCCATAGATTAACATCGTCGGGTGCGGTAATAGCTTCATTAATTGCAAACATGGAGCCATGGTCGCTAACGCCAGCAGGCTTTTTCATGCTTACATTCAATTCACTAGCCTTAGTTCCAGGAACTCCTTTAAGATCGGTTGGGATAACCTTTATCCCTTCTTTACTTAAATAGTTATGCAAACTAAGTGGAGCTCCACTGCTTTGTAAAACAGTAAGATTACCAGCATGTTGAACATTAATCTGTAAACAAATTACACGTAAACCGTTCGCCAGTTTTGTTTTTGCTTCATTTTTTGCTGCTGTTTCCATAATACCACCAGTAGACATTTCGCTTAATCTATGCGCATATTCTACCTGATAAGTAGTAAGGTTGATCAACTCACTTTTAGTAAAAACAAAATCTAAATTGTCTGTACATCCTGCAATCACATTCAGGGCAATAGTATTGATACCATCGTCCGAAACATTTTCGAAGTTTGTTATTACTTTCGAAACCATGTTGTGTTTATTTACAACGAGAAACCAAATCCTGAAATTAACAAGCGGATATAAATAAGATTTTCAAAATCAATTATTTAAAGGGAGAACAGATTATTCTAGCATAATGATCTATGTGTCGGATTATAAAATGTATGCTAACTTTAAAAGCAATAAATTGAAATTTAATTTTTCTTATTCATATTAACTGTAATAATCAAATTTGGGGTGAAACAATAGGGTTTCGTACAGTAGTTGCTTATGGTTTCTCGCAATCAGGTGAAAGCTGGCAGCTACATTTTACCACTGCGTTCTAAACCAGTCGGCATATTTATTGTAACCCTTTAAGTTACTAATATGACCAACATAAGTTTGACGATGGTTTGCCATTAAAGCAAAGGAAGCTAAAATGGATGCAAGTACATAGATCCTTTTTTTTAGTAAAAGAATTATGCATGCTATAAAGTGAACTAAATTAAGTGAAAATATAGAGATGGTGGTACTTAAAAAGGTTCTTTTTATTACAACCATAAGTCTTTTTGTTGCAACCATTACAATGGTTATCGCAATCATAAGTCTTTTTGTTGCAACCATTACAATGGTTATCGCAATCATAAGTCTTTTTGTTGCAACCATTACAATGGTTGTCGCAACCATAAGTCTTTTTGTTGCAACCATTACAATGGTTGTCGCAACCATAAGTCTTTTTGTTGAAACCATTACAATGGTTGTCGCAACCATTAGTCTTTTTATTGCAACCATTACAATGGTTGTTGCAACCATAAGTCTTTTTATAAGAAAAAGAACCGTTTTTTCGAGAAAAGTTGTATAAAAATTTGGATTGAGTAATCCGTTAAGAGTATTTGTTTTTAATGAAATACAGGCTCTATCCTTTTGATAGCCCAGGTTAATATTAAATCCCCAGTTGCTCATAATGGAAGGAATTTAACCTCCAATTAATTTGAGTTGCAAAGTTACCTATAGTATTGAGAGTTACAACTTAAATAAAAAATACTTTCAAAGTATTTTTTCTGCATCAATTATTAATCTTTAGAAACATTTAAGAGCAGTTTTAGATGTTTAAATATTACTGAAGGTAAATATTTGTAATATTTATTTTTTACTAAGTTTCAAACCGGCAATACCTATTATTTTATTAAACATTGGCATAATGCCTGTTGATTTCTTTTTGGGTTTTGCATAGAAGCATTTTAAGTTTATAAACTGCTCATATCCATTATTGTTGACTAAAGAAATATAGTTATCAAGTATCTCTTTTACAACCGGTAACTCTTTCAGTTGAAATCTTGTTTGGTGTACCGATAAATTATCTGGATTGTGGAATTTATAGCCACTGATATGTAAGAAAACTAAGGGCTCATTATTATTTACAAAATAATGTCCTTCATTCAGCGTAATTTTTCTTTCATGAAAATTCCAATAAGCAGCATTAAATCCTCTATTATTTAAAATGTATATGTTAGGATAATATAGAGGCAAAAAGTTCAACCAGTTTTGATCAAAGCACATGCCTTCAGCAAAATTGATAAAGCTTTGGTCTATTAGTTTTTCTGCCCACCAGTTAAGGAAGTTTGTTGTTGTAGTACTTTTCTTCATTCCAACAAATCCTGCATTATAAATTCCACTTCTTAAGAAGTCTCTCTCCATTGGAATAAAATCATCATTTATAGGAGTAAAGGAATGTGGTGTAATTACAATATCATCATTGATAAGTGCATCTTCAACAACTTTCACTGAATTAAAAAATAGTAAATCACTATCCATATATAGTAATAAATCAGGGTTGGAAGTATTGAATATATATTGACACAAATAAGGTTTAACTGCACAGTTTAATTCTATAATAGAGTATTGTGCACTCATTCTTTCAAATTGAGGAATGTTCAGCTTTTCTACTTCAATTATTGTGTAAGGGGCGAACTCACTTACATTAAACCGGGATTCAATTTTATCAACAAGACAAATTACTATAGTATAATCCGAATTATATTTAAGAAAAGAATCAGCCATTGTTTTGGCATATGCAAGATGGTTTGCAGAACAAACAGTACCTACTACTTTTTTCATCATAATTTTTCGGCAAGAATAATGTTATTCAAATAAAGTTTCTCACTCTTAGGCCATATTGGTTCAAATAGTAAATACAAAGCATTTAAGCATGGAATAACCAGTTGTCGTATTATTTTCTTAAAAATATTAAATCTGGAAAAGAAAGTTACCTTGTGCAACCATTCGTATGCCAGATAGTTTATAAACAATTGATGAATAGCTTGTAAGGTATTACCCGATTTGTCTTTTATAATAATCTTAAAACCGTTCTTCAGCAGTAAATCTTCTAAAGCAAAATGAGTATAGCGAGCATAATCCACCGGTACTTCGTGCTCTTCCCAAACAAAAGGACAAGTAAGCAACAATTTACCGCCAGGTTTTAATACCCGGTTTAATTCGGAAAGTATCTCCGGTAAATTAAAAATATGTTCAAATACTTCGCTGGTAAACATAGAGTCGAACTCCTGATCCTGAAAGGGGAGGGTATGCCCATCGTAAAAAAACTCTATTTCTTCATTGGAATGGCTATGTCCTGTACTATCATAATCTACCCCTACATAATCAGATACATTGGTAAATAAAGATTTATAAGGTTTTGCACCACAACCAAAATCAAGCAATTTGCCTGTAAGGCTACCGCTATATTGCTTTATTTTATTGTAAAGTCCTTTTCTGATAAAATAAAGCGGATTCCGAAGTGTTGGATTGAAGCCTTCTGATACCATTTTTATGTGTTATAAAGTGTAATAATGCTTAAATAAAGTGTAAAGACTTCTTTATTGGGAAAATCTACACCTGTTATTAGTGAAAAATCATGCAAATTTGCACGCAATATTAATACTAAAAACAAATTTATATTATTCATTAATTACAAAACATGAAAATTAAACCAATTAAGGCATTAAGGGTATTATTCGATTTACAAGATAATAAACAGGCATTTCCGCTGGACTTTGAAGATATCCATAAAAATGTAATCACCAAGGTGAAGCCTTATACCATGACGAGTAATGAGCGTTTATTCTCCTTAATTGAAGCAGTTAAGTATGTAGTGAAAAATAATATTCCTGGAAATTTTGTAGAATGTGGTGTATGGAAAGGAGGAAGTATGATGGCCGTAGCCGAAACTTTATTGCAATTGGGTATTAATAACAGACACTTGTATTTATACGATACTTATGCAGGTATGACAGCCCCAACAGAAGAAGATGTAGATCAGTTGAATGTAGATGCTGGTTTGCAATTGGAACAAAACAAAAACAAAAAAGAAGAAAGTACGGTGTGGGCATATTCTAATCTGGAGGAAGTTAAAGCAAACTTTAGCCTGATTAAATACCCTGCTGAATATGTACATTTTATAGAAGGAGATGTATTGAAAACAATTCCTGCTAATTCGCCTGGAGAAACTGCCCTGCTAAGATTAGATACCGATTGGTATGAATCTACCAAACACGAAATGGAGCATTTATATCCTTTACTAAACCAGAAAGGAGTATTGATAATAGATGATTATGGTTTCTGGAAAGGTTCCAGAAAAGCTGTAGATGAGTATATGGCTGCTAATAACGTACATATTCTATTGAATAGAATAGACGAAACAGGAAGGATTGCTATAAAGTATTAATCTGGATAAATCAGGATGCTGAAAAAAATAATTGATTTTCTGTAAAGTAAATCCTATTAAACTGGTAAGTGTATGCCAACTATTTCGATAGTAACAATCTGTTTTAATAATCTGGAAGATGTAAAAAGAACTTGTGAATCTGTAGACGCACAGGTTCATAAACCATTTGAACACTGGATTATTAATGGCTCTACTACTACCGATATTGAAGAATGGCTGATGAATACGCCACAGCCAGATTATAGAAAATATATTAATGAAAGAGATAAAGGCATTGCCGATGCATTTAATAAGGGTATTGCAAACTGCAACGGAACGGTAATACATATACTGAACTCGGGTGATATATATGCGGCTGACGATGTGTTAGCGGTTGTAAACAATACTTTTGAATTGAATGAGAAGGCTCAATGGGTTAGTGGCAAAATAAGGTTGAAGAGAGGAGGAGAATGGGTTGAAGTTGGTAAGCCTTTTAGTGCTTCAAAGGTTTATAGAGGAATGAGGAGTGTATCGCATCCTACCTGGTTTGTAAGAAATGAAGTGTATAAAAGAGTAGGGAGATATAGCAGCGAATATAAAATAGCGATGGACTACGATATGATGTGCAGGATAGCAAAAGAACCTTATAGTTTTATTAATAAAACGCTTGCTGTGTTTGATGATGCTGGTATTAGTTCCAATAATTATATTGCTTCTTTAAAAGAAAATATCAGGGTTTACGAAGCAAATTTCGGGTATTCTGTTAAGTGCAGAGTATGGCAGTTTAGGTTGAAACTGTTATACTGGTTATTGCAAACAGTTGTTGGGAAATACTTATTTAAACTTAAATTATTGATTAAAAGAATAAGGTGATTTATTTGATTTACAATTCTAAACTACGATTTAATGAAACAATTTACTCTTACTTTAATAGTTGTTTTAATACTATTATTAAAGTCAAATGCTCAAGTAGTTCCTGCTTATGTACCAAAAAATGGGTTAAAAGCCTGGTATCCATTTAATGGCAATGCTAATGATGAAAGCGGTAATGGTAATAATGGTTTGCCACAATCTGGTACTTCACTAACAACTGACAGATTTGGAGTAGCTAACGCCGCTTATAGTTTTGATGGAACGAATGCAGGTAGAATAATTACTCCATTATCAGGAGATTCTGGAACACAAGATCGTACAATATCATTTTGGTTTAATCCTACAGCTAATATACAATCTGTTGATGGTCATGCTATGTTATCTTTATCTTATGGAGCTTCTTCTGTTTGTGGAAATGGGTTTAGTTGTGCCTTCTTTTATGATGAACCAGCTATAGATATTTACTGTGCGTATAAAAGTATGAATTTTCATTGTTCTACCAATCAATGGTATTTTTATACTGTAACTTATTCATCAGTAGATGGCAATACAACGCTTAGCCCTAAGCTATATATCAATACAATTTTACAAACAGGGATTAATGCTTCTTATAATACATCCTTGGTTATGAACACTTTAAATACTTTAAAGTATGATATTGGAGGTAATGGTAAAACTGGACACAATTTTACTGGAATGATGGATGATATTGGTTTTTGGAATAGGGTTTTAACAACACAAGAAATAAACCAATTATATACAGCTACTAATCCAGTTACAAAAACTTGTCTTCCTGCTTATGTACCTGTTAACGGGTTAAAAGCCTGGTATCCTTTCTGTGGTAATGCAAATGATGAAAGTGGTAATGGGAAAAATGCTTTGCCTCAATCTGGAGCATCCTTAACAACAGACAGATTCGGTAACTTAAATAGCGCTTATACTTTTGATGGAAGTAATACTGGGCATTTAATTACACCACTAACAGGTGATTCTGGAACAAATGATCGTACTATATCATTCTGGTTTAATCCAAGTTTAAATCAACAAACTACAGATGGTTTTGCTATGTTATCTTTATCTTACGGAGCTTCAGCAGTTTGCGGAAATGGTTTTAGTTGTGCTTACTTTTATGACGAACCAGCAATAGATATATACTGTGCATTTAAAAATGTAAGTTATCATTGTAATACTAATCAATGGTACTTTTATACTGTTACCTATTCTTCCTCTTATGGAAATACGGTTCTTAGTCCTAAAGTTTATATAAACACCGTGTTACAGTCAGGAATTAATAGTTCTTATAATACTTCATTAGTCTTAAATACCTTAAATACTTTAAAGTATACTATTGGAGGGATTGGAGTAGCCAATCATAATTTTACTGGAAAGATGGATGATATTGGTTTCTGGAACAGGGTATTAACGCAACAGGAAATAGTTCAGTTGTATAATGCTACTGATTTGCCGGTCAATTTCTTTTCATTCAATGTAGCTAATGTTGATAATTCAGCAATTTTAAAATGGCAAACTTCAGATGAACTAAATGTATCCTCTTATTTGGTAGAGCGCAGTTTTAATGGCAAAGATTTTAAATCTATAAATACACTTAATGCTAGTAATTCAACTATAAATAACTACTCATATAAAGATAACAGTGTAAATAAATCTTCTACTAATGTTTTTTATAGAATTGTGGCGCTTGATAAAGACGGACATAAAACATTTAGTGAAATTAAATCTTTAATTTTTACTGGAAATGAAAGCCTTGTTGTTTATCCTAATCCTGTAACAAATGGAATAATAAAACTACAATTGAATTTAAAACAAAATAAGAATATTGTATTTAGATTGTCAGATAATACAGGTAGAGTATTGGTTGAACAAAAGAATGATTTTTCAAAGGGATTGAATAATTGCACCATACCAATAAACAAGTTGTATATGTCTGGTGAATATTTTTTACAAGCAAAGGGAATTGATGGGATTTCAGTTCAAAAAATATTGATTAAATAGACAATATTAAATTCAGCATAACAAAGCACTGGTTGAAAAATAAACAGTGTTTTGATGTATATATTATTTATATAAAAATCGATCAATTGATCGAGATTGCACGAATTTGCTGTTGTTTTATAAATATTAAACAAGATATTCGCATTTTATTGGAATTGATATAATTTAAAAAGCTTTTCTTACAGGATGAAAATTTTTCTTGACCCGCAAATATTTTATTTACAAAAGTTCGGTGGTGTATCCAGAATATATGCCGAGTTCTGGAGTATTTGTAATGAGAGGGAAGATGTTGAAATTGTTTGCCCACTTTTTTACAGTGATAACCTTCATCTGAGAGAAAAGAATTTATTTCCTAATAGACTTACGTTTCTGTTTGATAAAAATTATCCAGGCAAAAAGTATGTCAATGCTATTCTTAAAAGAATCAATAAAAAGTACATTAATTATCATTTAAATAAAAATGATTATGATGTATTTGTAGCAAGTTATTACGTTCCTTATTTCATGGATAAGTTACAAGGGAAGCCCTGCATAGCAACGGTTTTTGATATGATTCATGAAATATTTCCTACCTATTTTACTGCCGAGCAAGAGATAATGGCTAATAAGAAACTGGTATGCGAAAAGAGCGATAAAATAGTTGCCATTTCAGCTTCAACCAAAAAGGATATTCTTAAGTTTTATCCAGCCGTTAAAGAAGAAAAAGTAAGGGTAATTTATCTTAGTCAATCTATAGATACTGCAGAAGTAAACACCTTGGGTTTACTTCCTGCAAAGTATGTTTTATTTATAGGTAAAAGAGGACTTTACAAACAGTTTGATACTTTATTGAAAGCCATGCTGCCTATTTTTGAACAAGATAATGACATTAAAATACTCTGTGCTGGCGGCGGTAAACTATCTGCAACAGAACAACAGCAATTGAATGATTTAAAGCTACAGGATAGAATAGTACAGTACAATTTTAATGATAACGAATTGTTTAGTATTTATCAGAAAGCTGCGTTATTTGTTTTCCCTTCGGAATATGAAGGTTTTGGTATTCCAGCATTAGAATCTATGGTTTGTGGATGCCCGGTAATCTTAAGTAATACAAGTAGCTTACCTGAAATAGCGGAAGATGCTGCGCTATACTTTGAACCTAATGATGTAAATGGGTTAACTACGGCTATAAAGGAAATACTATATAATACTGCTGTTAGAGAATCGTTGATAGCAAAAGGATATGAACAGGCAAAGAAATTTTCCTGGAGAAAAATGACAGAAGAGTATTTGGAAACTGCCAGAGAAATATTGAAATAACATGAAGAAGGTTGCAATAATTACCGGTATTACCGGACAGGATGGGGCTTATTTATCAAGGTTGTTGCTTAAGAACGACTATACAGTAATTGGGTTGGTAAGAAGTAAAAGTTCCTCCAGCTTAAGAGGGCTTAATTATCTTAATCTTGCCAGTCAGATAGTACTGGAAGAATGCGATCTGACTGATTTATCACAGATACTAAGAATACTAAAAGAATACAATCCTACTGAAATTTATAACCTTGCGGCTCAGAGTTCTGTTTCTCTTTCATTTGCACAACCAATTGGTACTTTTCAGTTTAATACATTATCGGTATTTAATTTGCTGGAAGCCATTAAACAATTCAATCCGCTGATAAAATTTTATCAGGCCAGTAGTAGTGAAATGTTTGGTGAAGTAAAGCACTTGCCTATTACAGAAGATACCGAGTTTCATCCTAAGAGTCCTTATGCTATTTCTAAAGCTGCTGCTCACTGGATATGTGTAAATTATAGAGAGAGTTATAATTTGTTTGTATGCTGTGGTATATTATTTAATCATGAATCACATTTAAGAACCGATACATTTTTTGTAAAGAAAGTTATAAGAGAAGCTATTAAAATTCAGAAAGGATTAAGCGATCAACTTAAGGTAGGAAACCTTGATATTAAAAGGGATATAGGGTATGCGCCAGAGTATGTAGAAGCAATGTTTAAGATGATGCAACAGCCTAAAGCGGATAGTTATCTTATCTGCACAGGAAGTTCTGTTTCGCTAAAATATATAGTGGAATATGTGTTTACTAAACTGGAAGTACCTACGCATAAAATAGTGGTTGACGAGAAGTTGTTCCGTCCATCCGAGATTCATGATATCTATGGTAGCAATAAACACATCAATACTTCTTTAAACTGGGAATATAATCATACAATAGAAACTCTGCTCGATATTCTGGTAGAAGAAGAGCTGCAGAATTTTACGGTATAATAAATCCGTATTATTGCCATTTAGTGAATCATTTATATACTGCTAAATTGCAGAATAATAAATGTTTCAATCCATTAATTCACCAATCCGTTAATCCGCCAATTCGCTAATTTGTTAATTGTTACAATATCGCCCTCACTGAAGCCCTACCTATATTCACTGTCTGGCTTTCACCTGTTTTTCTGCCTTCATAATTAAAACTTATCTCTAAACTATTCATCAGTCTTTTTGTAAACTCTATATTCCAGAGATAGTTCTTCCCAGGCTGCAAACCATTTAGCATTACATAACTTACTGTACTATTGGCGCTGCCAGTATAGGTAATGTTGCTACTGGAAAACTTAATATTGATACTGGCATTTTGAATAAAATTAAGCTTGCTCTCCAATGATAAACTATTACTGGTAGATTGTTCGCCACCATACATTGCAAGGTTACTAAAATTAGCATATTGATAATAGGTAATCACTCTCCATTTAGTGTCTGGAGAAAAGGTAATTCGAGGCTCTGTTATATTTCCTGATAAGGTATAATTTCTGTTATTAAAAGAGGGTGTGCTAAGGCTTTTATCCAAGAACTTCTGAACAATCTCTACCTGCCACTTTTGTTTAATATTGAGCCTTCCTTTAAAAGTATATTCAGTAAACTTATTGCTCTCCAATCCATAAGTTAAAAGTGATTTATTAAAGCTTGCATTTCTGCCTGCATCAAATCCCCAGTTACCAAAACGGTTGATAGATAATGAATTGTTCCAGGTGTAATTATTCTGTATAAGGCTTGTATCTGTTAGGTTTTCTTTAAAAGGATTAAAGCGTAGACTTCCATCATATAAAGTCTTTGTCTGTGTTTGTAAGGTAGATTGTAAACTTGTTTTTCTAATAATGTCCAGTACTTTATTTCCCGATGATTTTGTATTAAAAGGACTAATGGTTAGGTTGTACCCCAATAAAGTATAATTCGATTTGGTATAACTATTCGTAGGCGTAAATACCCTTACATAATTAGCCTGATCCTGAAACTGGGCTATCTCAAATTCATTCAATTGCTGAATGCCATCATGGTTATAATCTATCCAAACATATTGCCCTCTTCCAGTTTGTGCTTGCACGTAAGATAAATCCTTTTTCTGCTCCTGTCCATTGCCAATTTCATATACTACATTACCCTTTATAGCACCCTTCATTTCATTGAAAATATATTCTGCTTTGCCCAATACTGTCGTCTCTTTACTGCCTTTTGAAATGCCATACAATTGTTGCAATGACCTGTAAGTAACATTCATTCTGAGTTGATGTTTTTTATTGCTCATCCATTCGTATACATAGCTGTAGTTACTACTAATGTCGTTATTTAACAGGCTGTTCCCAACAGGTATTTTATTCGTTCTTTCAGTATAGCTAATAGTCCACTTGTTGGGCAATAAAACATTACTTTTTATCTGTGCTGTATAAGTAGAAAATGCAAAGCTGTTTAATGCTAAACTATCAAAAGAACGGTACAGCTGTTTATTAAATTCCAAAGCATAGGCACCCGTGAAGGAGATGTTTCTGATAGACTTAAATGTCTTTTGAATATCTATACTTGGCTTTATATAATCACCTGTTAATGTTGGCGTGTTATTGCTGGTATATTGTACAAAGGATTGAATCTGCCAGGTCTTCCATGCTTTCAATACTTTTAATTGCTGCATAGTGCCCTTATAGCCATCACCACGTATATATGCTTTAAAGTTATATTCTGCAAAATTGTTCTTTTCATCCTTTATCAATACACCAATATTGGGTAACTGTTCTGTAGTGGAAGCGGTAAGCAAATTTAATCCCCAGTCTCTGCTAAATTCAGATGTTCTAAGTACTTCCAATGGTTTAAAATTGCTGTTTACATACTCGTATCCTGCTTGTAGTGTATAGTCATAAATATGAGCAGCTCTTTTTAATTGATTGTTATGTATAAAACTTGCTTTGCCTGCATATCCATAATCGTTTTGTTTGTCTTTGGAGGACAAAGTATTAAGGTCATACCTGCTTCCAGCAAGCTCCGTTTTAATACTGGTCTTTTTACTTATAATATAATCCGTTTTAATACTTAATAGCTGTTGCGATTTAGGCGTTACTAAAAATATAGCAGGTTCGTAATTTCCTTGCGGAACACCATTCACAGGCGCTATCCATTGATATACTTTTCCATTTGCTGCATTATAATAGGGTATATAATTTCCTTTATGGTCACCTGTAAAAACAAAGTTTAAAGTGTAATGAGCACTATCAGAATTTGTTGAATATACATAGATAGAATCGTGAATGCCACTGTGTATAGTGTCCATCTTTTTATACATAATCTGACTGGCAGAAAAGCTATCTCTCGATCCCGATGGGTAGTAAGCATTAGCAACAGAATCACCTAATTTATGTAGAAAACTCTTTTGACTATTATCCAGCGCCTGATTAATGGGAGAGGAGGCTACATCATTATTACTATATGCTGCTATAGAAATTTTAAGTCGCTTGTTGATGTCCAGATTATCTTCTCCAAACACAAGGTAATTCAAATAGTTTTTGTCAGCATACTCAAACTCTACCTGTATTCTTTTATCTTTAGTAATCAGTCTTTTGGTGGTGAAAGTTATTTCGGCAGTATTGTAATTGATAGTATAATCCTGATCTATACCTCTCTGAAGTAATTCTCCATCAATGGTTACTTTTTCGGTATTGGATAATATTACAAAGTACAGTTCATTATTAGCCCCCTGCAATTTATAAGGTCCTTGGTTACCTTCTAATCCAGAAAAAACATTTCGGTTAAATTTACCCTTCGCAATTCCTCCACCAATACTTATTGCATGCTTAGTGCCCAGCATGCCAATGTTTTGTTGCTTGTAATAAATACCCTGCGAACGCTTATAAAAGTTTAAGAAATAAGATTGCTTTTCTTTAATGTCTACATCCCCAAGATTCAGTTCCCAGTTCTTCTTTTTAAACTGAATTAATATTCTGTCAAACTCATTTAATTGTTTCGTATTTCCATCGGGTTGTATCGGAATATTGTTGTCTGTAATGGCGGCTGTTAATTGTATACTATCGCCAATTAGTCCATTTATCTGTAAATTAAATTCAGAATTAAATGTGGCATCCTGTGTGTTGCCAAAAGCCATGTTTCTTCCAAAGCTTCCCGAATAGTTTATCTTCTTTCCACCAAAATATTCTTCCAGAGTTGCAGCATCTTTATTAATAATCATCTTATTGCCTGCCAGAAAACGGTTCTTTACACTGTCATAATTATAGCGGTAAGCTACCTTGTTTAGTTGGTAGGGAATAATTCGGTAGGTAATAGTAATACTGTCTTTATCTACTACTTTTTTCCAGTAAATAGTTGCCTTTAAATAATCTATTGTATAGTAGGAACTGTCTAATCCATTGATATACACACTATTTGGCAATATGGCAAAGCTGTCTATTCTATAGCTTTCTTTTGTAGCTACTTTTTTAATACGAAAGGTAGATTGCTGGCATTCTCCTCTTACTACGGTCAATAAACCGATAAGAAGTAATAGCAGAAAAATTCTTTGTATGTTACCCATTTAATCATTACAAGATTAAAGAAAAATATTTTATTGAATACGGAATAAAAGATATGACTACTAAATAGCCATAATAGCTGTAATGATCTAAGTTAATTTTACAATAACAATATTCAAATGGAGGATAGATTATATCATCAAACTAATTAGAAATAACCATTAAATAATCAAATAATTGAACCCATTTTATTAGTAGTTCGAGAAGGTTCTGCTCCTGTTAATTTTTAAATCGCGAAGAATGCCCGATTTTGGACTGATAACAATACTAAAGGAGTGGTAAATACCTACCGGGTTTAAAGAGATAGATAACTGCCAGCAATGCATTTCTCTGGAAATAAAAGTACTTAATTGATTAAGTCTTTTATTGGTAACGTCGTAGTAGCCTGTTGCACCTACTTTCCATTTAGGGGTTAAACTAAAATCTCCATTGAAATTAAATCCAGAATATATTATTGTTTCTAAACCACTATAATCAAATTTAAAGTTTCTGGAATAAGAAAGAGAGTATGATAATGATATTGACCATGGAATATTAAAGTCGGTATATTCTCCAGGATTTCCTTTTGTATATTGCATCTGACGAAGTTGCTCATCGGTAGTCATAAAAGGATCTTTTTGCACACGGTCTTTATCTTCTTTGCCATCTTTTGGTTTACTCTTAAACTGAGTAGATAAAGCAATGTTTCCGCTGGTAATTCTTCCTAAACTAAATCCATTTCCCTGCCAAGCATATTGCTTTGTTCTATAGCCATATTTATCTGTTTTGTATGGATCCAACATAGCACTTGCGGAGATACTTACTTTTTCAAATAAGTTAGTTCTGGCGTATAAGGAAATGTTAGATAAATTGAAGCTATCAGCAAGTAGATTGTACGAGCCATTAAAACCAAACCCATCCAGTAGTTTTATTTTCTTAGTGGTATTACCCGTATCTACCTTTTTACGCACTTTCATTTCCAGTAAGTTGTCCAGGCCAAAGGAAATACTACCCGATAAACCTTCGGGGAAACCACCAGGTACTACACCATCGAACTTGGAAAAACGGATAGAACGTTTAATTTTATTTTTATCAGTAAAGTCTACAGTATAATGATTCTGAGCATTTAAATCCGGACGGTAACTAAAGCCAATAGTAGGCCTCATTTCATGTCGGATAGCAACTATCTTTTTGGAATGAGTAAATATGTAATTACCAAATATTCTGGTACTTACTCCTATACCAAAGGAGATGTCTCTTGCAGCATAAATTCCTTTCCTAACAGTGGTATCCATTTTTCCGGTATCGGTAGCGGTCATATAGTTAGGATTCCATGTTCTGGTAATGCTTTGTGCCAGCCAGTTTTCTCTGTACGAAACTGAAGGAGAGAAGTTAATAGGTCCTAAAGATGGTAATGCAATTGAAATAGGCACATTATGTGTAAATCCCCATTGTGCAGTATCCATTGCCTTTTTAATATCAAAAGATGCTGTATCATAAAAAGCAATCTGGTTTTGAAGATTACCATTATATCCAATACCAATATTCTCGTACCACTTTGCCTTTCCTGCCTTTTCCTTCTGCTGGAATGGGTACTTTGTAGGAATACTTAAAGAGACGTTTGGTAAGCTTAAATAAATCAGCTTAGTTACGTTGTTCTGATTGTGACTTGCATTTACCGACATATTAGCAAAACCCTTCCAGTCTTTTGTATAACTGATTGTAGAACTCATCTGGTTCTGAAAGTTTACAAAAGGATTGTTGGTTACTGTCTGGTTATACTTTGTACTGGAGTAATTTACGTTAGCAGAAAATGAGGTACCAGGGTGCGCTTTATTATCCCTGCTATGACTCCACTGAATACTGTAACTTTTAATAGTGGAGAATTCTTTTACAGAACTTGCATAGTTATTAACGGTAGTGGTATGCTGAATGGTAATATTTAAAGAACCCATATAGCGGTATCGCTTTAAATATTTAGGCGAAATATTTAACGACCATCCACCATAAGAATAAAAATTGGATCGGAAGGTAACATCGGCATTCTCATTAAGTACTTTGTAAAATCCTAATCCTTCAAACCCAATACCATAGTCCTGACTGGTTACAAACTGAGGAGGCATGATACCCGAATGTCGTCCTTTTATTAAAGGAAAGATGCCAAAAGGTAGTCCAATAGGAATAGGTACCCCTTCAAATTCAGGAGAACATGGGCCTGTAAATGCCATCTTGTTGCTAATCATTTTCATCTTCCTGGCTCTGATAGCAAAGTGTGGGGTATCTAAATTACAGGTAGTAAAACGGCCACGATAAGCATAGAAAACATTTTTGTCTACTTTCTTAAGCTTTTCGGCATTTACATAAATCTCCCCTTCATTATAATAAGTATTCTTAGTAAGCCCCTTCATATTTTTCATACTAAAAGTGATTGTATCACTAATAGAAGTAGCTCCTCCCTGCGATAAAGTAGGTTTACTTAAGGGGTTATTAGAAGTATCAGTAGCTCCATATGCTCTTACTAATTGCTGCTGAGAATTGTATTTAATGGTATTGGCTATCAGCTTTACATCTTTATAAGCTACATTGCTCTTCCCGTAAAGAATAAACTCATTGGTACTTAAAATCATTACCCCCGAATCTTTGGCATCGTATTTAACTGGTGCATCAAGGGAATCTTTAGACATACTGAGGGTATCTTTTGTAATTTTATTCACAGAAGTACTGTCTATCTTTGTTTTGTTAGTATCTATATTTGCCGTATCCGGTTTTACGGGTATAACAGGTTTAACCTGAGCATTAGAAATAGAACAGATTAAACAGCAAAACAGCATTGTAATAATACCGGGCAGTATTTTTACGTTATATGCGCTGATTACTTTACTGTTTAATTTCATAAAGCGCAAAAATAGCGGCTAACTTGCTAAGGAATTGATAACAATATTTGGATTTAATAAACAATGAACAAGAAAACTTTTATATACATCGCATTATTTGGCTTTACAATAGCGCTTTTATCTTTTATTCCTAAAAGTGGTAATGTAATTCAGAAGCATACTTTAAGGAAAATCGTTATAGATGCTGGTCATGGAGGGAAGGATTATGGGGCTACTGGTAAATATTCCAGTGAAAAAGATGTTTCATTATCAGTTGCACTTAAACTACAGGAGTTAATACAGGCTCAAATGCCGGATATTGAAATTTACATGACTCGTACTACGGATGTATACGATAAAGTAACCGAGAAAGCCAATAAAGCAAATGCAGCAGGGGGGGATTTATTTGTATGTATTCACTGCAATTCCAGTGAAGTTTATCACAGAACCATTACTGGCTATAAAAAAGTAACTACCAAAAAACATGGTAAAAAACATACCGAGAAAGTGCCTATTTACTCATCTGTAAGAGTGCCAAGCGAAGTAAAAGGTACTGAAACATATATATGGGGTATCAAGAAAAACAATGATAAAGCAAAGGCATTGAGCGAAAATGAATCTATGTTCATGGATAGTTCATTGATAAACGAAATGAAAGACTTTGATCCAGAAGATCCTGCTAAAATGGTGCTTTATTCATTAAAAACTAAGCAGTTCCTTGATAGAAGCTTTAACCTGGCAAATACGATAGAAGATGAATTTGCTAAATCGGGGAGAATAAGCCGTGGAGCAAAACAACGTAATGAAAAAGGTATCTGGGTTTTACAGGCAGTTGCTATGCCTGCTGTACTAGTAGAAACTGGCTTTATATCTAACGAAGAAGAAGAAAATTATTTGAATAGTCCAACAGGACAAACTGAAACTGCTCAATGTATTGTAAATGCTATCAAGCGTTATAAATATACTTTAGAAAACAAAATTTCGCATAGTACAGGTAATTAGGTAACTATTATAACTGTAAATAATAAAGCAAAAGGCTGTCTTCATATAGAGGCAGCCTCTTGCTTTATATATATGCTGGAAGGTAGTTTAGATTAATACAATAGTATCTGCAATTGTATTTTCTTTTTGGTCAACAGTTATTCCATTTCTATCTATTAGTACTATTATACAGTAAAATGGTACTACCCGGAGGGCTGGTTGTTCTACTAAAGCGATTAATAGTACTATTAGACAATAAAATAGTACTACCCGGAGGGCTAGTAGTACTATTAAAGCAAATAAAAGTGTTTTTTGATAATGAAATAGTACTACTCGTAGGGCTAGCAGTACTACTAAAGCAATTAATAGTACTATTAGACAATAAAATAGTGCTACCCGGTGAGCTAGTTGTACTACTAAAGCAATTAATAGTACTATTAGACAATAAAATAGTACTACT
>CAIVPM010000191.1 GCA_903907815.1 uncultured Chitinophagaceae bacterium
ACTTTAGTAAATACAAATACAACTGTATACAGTGGAACGGTTTCTCCTAAAGGTAATATTCTATTTCCTGCTGGTATTCTTAAAGCAGGCGAGTATTACACTTTATTAATTAAAGCCAAAGATGATAGTGGTTATATAAGTTCTAAAAGTTATTTTATATTAAATACTGGCTGGGCATTTAACATTAACCGTACCACATCGGCATCAAATGGTTGTAAAGGAGATACTGTTTCTTTATATCCGGTTATTAATAATTTGCAGGCTGGACAACAATTTGGTTTTTACGATAATTTCCCTGGCCTTTTGTACAACGTATCTTGGGGTGATCCTAAAACACCTGGATTTCTTTATTATAGTTTTACACAATTATTAAATAATGGTGGTATAATCAGCCACGTTTACGATACTACTTCTTGTTTCAGACCTTCTGGTAGTCAGTATTGGCCTATTTCAGCAGCACTAAATACTAGTTTTCAAGGTAGTAGCTGTGCTTTTCCTGTTGCGAATACATCTATTCAGATATTTTCCCCTACTAAAGCTAAATTTATCCATCCAAAACCAGTTTGTGCTTGGAATGCTTTAGATACTACAGTTACTATTATAGATACTTCTTATGCAGGAAGTAATACCAGTTGTACTGGAAATGCTTTTTATAAATGGTATAGAAGTTTTATAGGTTGTGGTACAATCAACGATACTACAACAAATCCATTTATATATGTAGATAGTAGTGCTGTACTTCAAAATAATGTTTATGTTCCAACACCTGTTCCTCATTACAATTATAAAGATATATATCCACAAGCAGGAAAATATATTATCAAATTATTTGCAGATAATAAGCAATGTAAAACAGATGCTTATATCGATTCTATAATGGTAGAAGCGCAGCCACATGCTAAGTTCCTGTTTGATAGTTTAACATTCACTAATCCTAGTATATCTGGTTGTTCTCCTTTAAATGTTGCAGTTACTAACCTTTCAGATTCTACCTGTTCTCAACAGTGGAATTTTAAGTGGGATGTTGTGGATACTACTCCAGCTAATAATGTTATTCCTCCTGGGGCAATTTATAGCATTCAATCACCTTCTACCAATACCTCTACAGCACCGGTTTTTGTTTTTAATCAGCAAGGTGCTTATTATGTAAGACTTATTGCTTCTAATGCCTGTACAAAACAAGATACAGTTATTCATAGAGTGAATGTAATAGGAAATGGAGGGGTTGCCTTCCAAGCAGGTAATAAAGGAGTAGATGTTAATGGTGTTAAAATAAATGCATATTGCATTTATCCGGTAAGCAAAACAGTAAATTTTGATACTGCTGCTGCTGCTAAATTACCGCTGGTAGATTCTGTTTTAAAACCTCATTATGGTGGAACGGCTGCTGCAGTTACGCCTTATTTATGGACAATTACAGATATTCAAGGTACACACTCTTTCTTAGCTGCTACAACAGTAAATAGTGCGTTCCCTAAGGTTACGTTTACAACACCTGTAAATAAAGATGGAATATATTTCGTAAAAGTTACTTATTCATCTACTTGTGGCACTAGTTCCGATTCTTTCTTTTTATACCTTAACAGACAAGTTATTCCTAAAATAACGAATCCTACAAAAGATTCTCTTACCATTTGTGCTAATACGTCGAGTCTTCAGTTTGACGGTACAGTTACTGCAGCTGATGGTTCTAGTTATAATTCAGGTTCTGTAGCCTGGAACGATGGTCCTAATGTCTTTGGAAATGGGTTAACTGCCTTTTTAACTTCTGTAGCTACTAAAACAATTAAATTTACTGCTTATAAGGCTCAACCAAATGGTTGTCCTGATACTTTTGTAACCAGAAAAATTGGAGTACAACCTTATGCTACTGGTAGAGATACTACTTTTAGTGTTTGTTCAGGCACTAAATTACATTATAACCTTGATTCTACTTCTAAATCAGGAAATACCTATATTTGGTCAACACAGCCAGCTGGAACAGTCAACGGTTACAATAATTGTTTTACAGCAGCATGTGGACATTTTATTACTGATTCTTTGTATACCACTGATGGTACTCAGGCACAGGTTATATATATTGTTACTCCAACAGGTCCTAATGGTTGTGCAGGTAGTCCTTTTTATGTAACGGTAAATATTTTACCTTATCCACAAATTACCTTAACTGCTAGTCCTGATACAATTTGTAGTGGAGCTAATTCTCACATATTTGTAGGGTCTTCTGTTACTGGGGCTTTTTATAACTGGTCTTACACTGCAAATGGACTTCAACAAATAGGTTCTCACACTCCTTATACAAATAACATACCTACCAGCTCAAGTAATGCATACTTAGATGTTGCATTTACAAATCCAAGTAGTACAGTTGGTAGCTTTAAGGTATATGCAGCATTATCAGTTGCAAATTCTTGTTCTTCTCCTACCGATTCTCTTACAGTATATGTTATTCCTGGACCTACCAGTCCAAGAGCAGATTTATTAAGCGATAGCATTTACTATTGTAACAAGTTTGCAGCTAATCTGAATGGTACTGTTCCAGATATTTTAAAAGGAGAAATAGGTACCTGGACACAATCTCATGCACCTTATGCTGTATTTACCACTATTGCAGATACTCATAACCCTGCGGCTACTCCAATAATAGCACCAGGCAATGTTTACAACTTAATATGGAGTATCAGTAGTCCATTAGCAATCAGTTATGGTTGTCCTTCTTTGTCCGATTCAGTGATAGTATTCAATAGACCTACTGTTACTACTGCAAATGCAGGTAAGGATACTACCTTATGTAAATATGCTGGCAACTTAACTAATATTCCATTGAACGGAAATGTTGATCCTACAAGACCTTGGGAATTAGGTACATGGACTGCAGTTACTCCTAAGTTTGTTTCAACTGGAGGTACATCTTCAACAAAATTCAATGATACATATCAATTTAGTGGTCCCGCTGGTGAATACGATTTAGTATGGACAATTACCAATGACGCGGGTTGTTCTGCTTCCTTTGATACCTTAAAGATCGGGGCTGGTTTTGGTAATAATACTATTTTTAAAGATACTGCTATTTGTAGTAAAGGCACTTTTAATGGACTAACTGGTTCATTGCCAACTGGTGGTGGTGGAAGTTACACTTATCAGTGGTTTTACAATGGTCCTAACCAAATATTTGGAGCTACTTCACAAAATTTAACTTCACCTACTACACCAAATGTTACTACTACTTATACCCGTAGAACATCTTCTAAAGATTGTCCTATTGTTCCAGGATACAATGGGGTAACTAGTAACATTGTAACTGTTACGGTTCATCCACTTCCACAAGCGGGTTTAATTACTACAGTAGATACTTCTTGTGCACCATTTAAATTAGATTCTACTGTTATTAGATTAGACACTACTAAATTCCCAATTGATACTACCACTAATTATACATGGTATGTCAATGGAGTTTTAGTGGCTAACGGACCTAAATTCTCTGTAAATGGTTTGTATACTATTGCAAATCAGGGAGATTCTGCTGTGGTGGAAATGAGAGATTCCAGTAAATATGGTTGTGGTGCATTTGTTAGTGTTAAACATACTTTCTATACTCGCATAAAACCTAATCCAACATTTATTGCTAATAAACTATTATCAGCTTGTGATACTGCGGTTTTAACATTTACTAATACTACTCAAAATCCTGGATTATATCAAGGAGGCGGTTTTGGTTGGATTTTTGGTGAAGGCAATGTAGGAAATACATACGTTCCTTCTAACGTTTCTTATACATATCCATCTATTAAGGGATATGATACTATGTATTTTGTAAAATTAACGGCATGGACAGCTTGTATTCATGATTCAGTTACAGTAATAGATACCGTAAAAATACTTGCTAAACCTCGTGCATCATTCTATGCATCTAAATATAGTGGTTGTGCTCCTTTAAGAGATAGTCTTTTCAATACAACTATTGGTCAGATTGATGCGGCTACTTGGTCTTGGTATTATCCTCAGACTCCAAGTGATTCTACTATGATTACTGTTAATCCAAAAGCACCTGTTGTTCATGTTTTCCCTTTCACTGCCGGTGTAAGACTTAAAGTATATAACCAGTGTGGAGCTGATAGTACACCTATTCAAACTATACAGGTAGCATTTACTGCCATTAATCTGAAATTAGGATTAACCTACAGCGATCAGTATGCTTGTGCTCCGCATACTTCAAGTCAGTTGTATAATGCAATTGGTGCTGATAAAGTGGATGTTTGGTCTTACGATATAAATACTCCTCAAAATCTAACACTTATTACTACTACCAATATACCTGCAGGTTTTGTTCCAGTTACTTTTACAAATCCAGGTACCTATGTAATAAAGGTTAGAGCTTCAAACTTCTGCGATACCGTAATAATGTACGATACGGTTAAAACATTCCTTACTCCATTCCCTCAGTTCAAACTGGTAAAAGATACTGTTTGTGTGGGTGATACTGTAAGACCTGTAAACTTAACTAACACACCAAATGTCTCTACTTTCTGGGCATTTGCGTATTCTACTTATATTGGTCATCCATCTTCTACATTGCCTAACCCAACAACTTCTACACAAGTTAATCCTTTTGTAGTATTTACCAATCCAGGAAGAGATAGCATTGCATTAGCAACTACTATTTCTTATCCTAATCCTAGTCCGGGTTATTGTTCCGATACTACTAAAGTGGCGTATACAGTAGTTACTACTAAAAAGGCAACTATGACGGTTTCTAATAATAATCCTTCATGTATACCTGCTACAGTAACATTTACCAATAATTCACCTTCTAGTCCTACACCGCCTACCGCTTGGAATTTTGATTATCATCTAAATTCAATTCCTACAGCAACGGCATCGGGTACCAATAATCCTTCTTATACTTATCAGGATACAGGTGTATATACTGTGGTATTAGATACGAAGAGTGCTGGTGGTTGTTTATATTCCGATACACAGAAGATAGTAGTAACCAGCCCTTATGCTCAGGTATGGAAATACGACCATGGTTATATCTGTGGTACTACTCCAGTTAAATTCCAGGTAATGAGCTATAGTGGTGTTGATAGTATTTTTGTTTGGCATTTTGATGATGGAACACCTGTTACAACTACTCCTTGGAACGTTCCAAATACTACTCATTCTTATATAAACTGTGGTAATTATTACCCTAGTGTAGATTTAATTTCAAAAGGTGGATGTAAATACACCCTAAAATGGAATGTGGGTGATACTATTAAGATAGATTCTGTAGTAGCTAAATTTACCAATGCTACACCAGTACAGAATTGTGGAAATACTTCTATTGATTTTGCCGATGTTTCTACTGCTTGTTCTGGATTAAAGAGCTGGTCATGGAACTTTGGTGATATAGGTTTGCCAGCAAACTTTAGTACGCTTCAACAGCCTACTCACGTATATCATACTACCGATTTTGATACTATACAATTACAAGTTACAGCTAACAGTGGTTGTACTGGAACCGTAAGTGTACCAATGTATATTAAGGTGAAAAGTGTACCACAAATTACTACGCACGTAATAAATCCTTACAATGGGGTAGTAGCTTGTACTGGTCAAACTGTTGGGTATTCTGCTACTGCTACTGCAATAGATCCAATTAAGGATTTTGTGTGGACTTTTGGAAATAATGCAGCTGTTACTGCGGCTCCAACCTTTAATGGTCCAAAAGTTACCAATACTTACCCTGCTGTGGGTACTTATTTCGATACTTTAACCGTAAGTACTAATTTAGGTTGTACTGCTCAGTTCTTTGGTTCTGTGAATGTTTTACAAACACCTACCATTGCAATTGCGCAAACTAATCCGCCTCAAATTTGTAGAGGCGTACCTTATCCATTATGTGCTACTTCTACTGATCCTAATACTATTAATTTATGGGGACCAGCTGGTGGACCTAATAACCAAAATGCAAATATTGTTTGTACAACTCTTCCAAATTGTAATTGTGTTACGGTTAGCCCTCTTTCCAGTACATTAATTTATGTTCAAGGTTTGGCAAGTAATGGTTGTACAGGTTATGGCGATACTATCAGAGTAGATGTAATTCAGCCTATTACACTTACTGTTACGCCTACAAGAGATACTATGTGTATTGGTGATTCTATTCAGTTAAATGCAGTTGCAGTAGGCGCTACTGTATTTGCATGGGATGTTGACTCTAGTTTACATTTTAATGGTCATTTCAATGATAGCGTACCTAATCCAATTGCACATCCTGTTCATGTTGGTGATAATGTGTATACTGTTAGAGCAACTAATGGTTGTTTCCGCGATAGTGGACAGGTACATGTATTAGTAGGTGGTTATCCGGTAATTAGTTTAAAAGATCCTGGATATGATACATTGATTGTACAAACTGGTAGTACTGTTCCTATGTACAATTATGTTCATTTGTCCAACGATACATTTAAAACATTTGTTTGGATTCCATCTTCTGGTCTTAACTGTAATAACTGTCCAGATCCTGTAGTAACAGTGGCAGGTAATCAGTTGTATACACTTAAAGCAACTACCATTTATGGTTGTTCCGATACCGATTATATGTACATCAAAACTTTCTGTCAGAATAGTCAGGTGTTTATTCCAAATGCCTTTACTCCAGATGGCGATGGTAGAAATGATGTATTGATGGTTAGAGGTTCTGGAATTAAAACAGTTAAGAACTTTAGAATATACAATCGTTGGGGACAAGTGGTGTTCGAAAGAGCAAACTTCAATGTAAACGATCCTCAGTTTGGATGGGATGGTAAAATCAGAAATACC
>CAIVPM010000192.1 GCA_903907815.1 uncultured Chitinophagaceae bacterium
AAATATGAAATTCAAATCCATTCAATAGTTAGTCAAGTAAAATTGTCTGGAAAAGATATTAATTTTAATACTCAAAAAGTTCAAGATTTAGCAGGTTCTAGTAGTAAAAATGATATTGAATGTAATATTTCTGAGTCAAGAAAATTAATTCAATGTAGTAAATTCTTTTATAGAGAAACGGAAAAACTTTTTTGTTGTTTATCCTTAGATAGAACGCATAGTAGTAATTTAGAAAAAATTATTATTACTAAAGAGATTAAACCTAAAATAGTAGAATACTTTTTGATGCAAAAAGAAATAGTTACAAATCCCTATAGAAGTAATAATGATATTGATTTCTGGGCTTCAGTGTTAAAAAATAAGTATCTGTCATTAAATGAAGAGAATTTTACGGATTTTATAAATTACAATAATTGAATTTAAAATAAATAAATGAATATATTACTTAAACTACTTACAAAAATTGGACTAAGAAAAGAACCAATTAAGCCAAATGAGAAAAAATCTTCTGTTCCGTTTGAACAAAAGGCAATTAAGTTAGAGGCTAATAACTATCTAACAAATAAGATTGTGGTTTACTATGAAGAGGATGAGAATACAAAAATTAATGATTATCTACTTGCAAATTATGACCGAATAAATGATGCATTAGAAAAGAAAGGGATGCGTTTCTTTTATTTACCTAAAATACTTAATGGAGATAATAGAGCACTAATTGAAGAACTTTTTAAATTTTCGGCATATGAATATCCTGATATATTTTGTGGTGAATATGAGCAAAATAAAGCTTTAATAATTGATACTTTTAGACAACTGGATGTAAAGAGTTATTATTCTTTAATAAAGACATCCTTAGGAATTCCTGACGGAACGGGTCCTTGTTTTATTAATTGTCGTGATAGTGGCAATATAATTAACTCGTTTAGTGAGTTCAGATATTTATTTGCTTCTTTTAGAGAAGATATAATTGAAGAATGTGTTAACATCTATCTTGAAAAAGTGTATATACCTGAAAGCAATATATATTTCCAAAAAAGAAGTTATGAAGATGAATATGATGCAGATGATCGTTTCTACAATGATTCGAATAAAATAAGCGATGAAACAGCAGCTTATATAGAAAAATTAAAAAGTTTAAATAATGAAAAACTACTTATTTCATCGCTAGTACAAATAATTAAAAGCCTGAAAGATGTGGAACCTGGAATAGCAGAGAAGATTAATACTGCTTTATATAATAATATAAAAGAAGCAGATACTAAACCAAGCAGATTGTATATTGATAAACAGTATAGAATATACCTGCCTGATTATAATAATTTAGAAATAGAAATGACTCCGTTGCCTAAGGCAGTCTATCTTTTCTTTTTGAAGCATCCTGAGGGGATAAGATTTAAAGAACTGAGTGATTACCGAAAAGAACTTATTGATATTTACTGTAAGGTTGGTAACCGTCTGGATATGGAACAAATAAATAAAAGCATTACTGAACTTACTAATATTAGGTCGAATTCGATAAACGAAAAGTGTTCGAGAATAAAAGAAGCATTTGTATCGAAGATTGATGACTCGATTGCAAAACAATACTACATAACTGGTGACAGAGATGAGAATAAACTAGTACAGTTGGAACCATCGCTAATACTTTTTGAGGAAATAAATTAAAAACTACAAGGTTGCAGAAATGATGTAGTAATATAAGTAATAGATAGGTTTGTAAAATAAATGAATAACTGTTTTTTACAAATAGAAATAAGCAGATTTATGATTACTATACTTTTTGTTCTTCTGATTGGTTATTGTATTTATAATTTATACGATGATTATTCCAAAAAGAAAAAGGAGACTAACACAATTACTGAAACTGTTGTTTCTACTGATAGCCAAGTGACTGATTTATTGAATAAAGAAGGGCTTAAATATTCGGTTAGCGATGGCGGTAAAAGGTTTGAATTGAAATATGTAGATGAATCCAAAGAACAAGTTACTTATGTGTATATAGAAACAGCTGAACTATGTTTGAAATTCAGCACCGTATTGTATTATGATGTGCCTGATGATTCCATATCAAAAGTGGTTGAAGTTCTGGCAAGAATGAACCAATATTGTAATCTGGGATTTTATAAATTATTCTTTGAGGATAGAATGATTGTTTATCAAAGTAATTATTATTTAACTGCACCGAATAATATTTCGAAAAAATTATTTGATTATCATTTTGAATATGCGAGTTGTATTCCTAAAAACCATCGATTGATTCTTAAAAATGTAATTGAGCATGAAGAAGAACCAGTAATAGCGATGCTTAATTTTTAAACATTAAAATAAATAAATCATGAGTATTAAAACAAAAATTTCAATTGAAAGAAAAGTTGAAATAGAAAAGATTGCTAAAGAAAAAGGTGCAGACTTGCTGCAGCAGAAGTTTATAGAAGCGGCAATGGAACTGGATGCCTCTATTGTGGAGCCTTTTATACCGGAGGATATGATGCTGCAGGATTTTGATAAATATCGTTTCCTTGTCTTTTTAAAAGATATGTTTGATAGTATCTGGCACAAACATCCGGAAAACTATAGAGTAGAATTAGCAAATTTTCAATGTAGTAATTGTAATTTTAAGAAGCCTTTAGCTGGATTTGAAGTGTTTGCAGGGGAAGAGCTAAAAGCATTTGAGAGATTTGCTTTTTATGTTGAGACTGATGATAATGGAACCACAAAAGATATTTATATCTGTAATTATTTTCACAGGAAAGAAAATGAACACAAGGTACATAAGGATGATTTTATGTATTTTTAGAAAATGATTAATATACGAGGTTACAACTTTTTGCTACAGATGAATTCTTAACATAGTATTGCGCCCTTTCAGGGCTTGGGTGATATTTATTATTAATTATATTACATAGGGCTTCACCCTATGCTATTAGATTACGCTCTTTCAGAGCTGGTGGGGATTATGCTTTGCTATAAACATTCGACCCATTCTGGGTCGGGGTTCACTTTGATTATTGTTTTCCATAGGTTTCACCTATGGCTATTGATATTTAACCCTTTCAGGGTTGGGGTCTGGACAATTGACGATGGATAATTAAATATCAGCAGCTTCGCATGACTTTTTATTATAGCGGAGGTTACCCGTCTGACGCTCCTTATTAGCTACTTGAAACTTTGGGATGGTTTTGGAGGAGCGTGCTGACGGGTGGGGAGCGATGTATTTGTATTGCGTTACTGATAGAAGGGAAAATCCTATTTGTGCCACTAACAGGATCAACTTTTGGAGTACTATAAGAGTGGCACAAATAGATTGGAATGATAGCAGGGGCCGAAGGCAACGCCATAGTTAAAGTAAAATGTAACGAAACAAAAAGTAAAAAAATACATAGAACAAAAACTAAAGATGTGTAATTTATTATCATCAATATTCCTTTATCAATCATCCATTATCAATTAGCGTAAGTCCTCTGTTGAAGCGGAATACTCCAATATCTATATATTTGTTTCGTGAATAAAACGGTTTTGTGCATTGGAGCTACGTTGGTAGATGAATTGTATTTCTGTGAGCAGAATTGCATTCCGCATACCTCGAACCCTGCGGTAAAAACGACCAGTATTGGGGGCGTAATAAGCAATATAGCACAACATTTAGCCCTGCTGAATCTACAACCGTCCCTGATAACGGCATTGGGCAATGATGCCGATGCTACATATATAACTAAATGCCTTCAGGATAAAGGAATCTCTCTACAAGAATCTAACCATGCGGAGGATAGTACCGGAAAGTATGTATCTATCCTTAATACGGATGGTAACCTGGTAGTAGCGGTTTGTCAGGACATTAGTATTAAGTACTTAACGCCTGCATTTCTATCGACCAAAGCCGGGTATATAAAAGGCTTTGATTTGCTGATAGTAGATGCCAATATTTCTGCAGAAAGTATTCAGTGGCTGATAGATTTTGCGAGAGCGAATGAGCAAAAGATTATTATAGAACCTGTATCGGTGGCAAAGGCTGGTAAGCTGGCCAAGCTGAACCTGGAGGGTGTGTATATGATAACGCCTAATGAAGACGAGCTGGTGGCGATGGCGACAATAGAAAGCACTGATGAACCAACACTTGTCGCCCATTTTCTGCATAGAGGAGTACAGCAGGTATGGATTAGAAAAGGAAAAGAAGGATCGGTAATTTGCGGAGCTGAGCAATCGCTTGCATTGGGGGTACCTACCATTGCTATCCTGGATAGTACGGGCGCTGGCGATGCTGCTTTGGCTGGCTGGATATGTGGCTATATGAATGGAGAAAACGAACGAACCTGTCTGCAACTGGCCCATACACTTGCACTGGAAGTATTACAAATAAAAGGCGCTGTGGTATCCTCTATCAGCAGCGACCAACTAACTAACATAAAAAATAATTATTATCATGAATAAGCCTGATTATATTGTAGTAAGTGCGGAAGTACAACATGCACTGGATAACAACCTGCCTATTGTAGCACTTGAATCGACGATTATATCGCACGGTATGCCGTGGCCACAGAATGCTATTACGGCAAAACAAGTGGAAGATGTAGTGAGACAACAGGGGGCTGTGCCTGCTACCATTGCTATAAAAGATGGGAAATGCCATGTAGGCTTAACCTCGGAGGAGATTGATTATTTTGCTCAGACCCATGATGTATGGAAGGTGAGTATTCGCGATATGCCGTTTGTGATTTCGCAGAAACTTCCCGGAGCAACAACGGTTGCTGCTACCATGCGAATAGCATCGATGGCGGGTATCAACATATTTGCTACTGGTGGTATTGGTGGCGTGCATCGTGGTGCCGAAGAGACCATGGATATATCGGCCGACCTAACCGAAATGGGACAAACAAATGTAGCGATAGTGGCTGCAGGTGTAAAATCGATCCTGGATATTGGCCTTACGCTGGAATATATGGAAACACTTGGTATACCAGTGGTGACGTATGGTCAGGATGAATTTCCTAGTTTCTATTCATCTAAAAGCGGTTTTAATTCTCCGTTGCGTCTGGATAGTACCAAGGCTATAGCCGAACTAATGAAAGCTAAATGGGGACTTGAACTAAATGGCTCGGTACTGATTGCGAATCCGGTACCTACGGAGTTTGAAATGAATGTAGAGGTGATAGAACAACAGATACTGAAAGCACTGTCGGCAGCGAATGAACAACATATAAAGGGAAAAGAAGTTACGCCATTTATACTGAAATATATTGCTGATAATACGCAAGGGGAAAGTCTGGAAACGAATATTGCATTGATAAAGAATAATGCGAGAGTGGCGGCGGAGATAGCGGTAGCTTACAGCAAATTAGCTAATTAGCTGATGTGCTAATGAATACAGGGAGACAGGAGTGAGGAGTCAGGAGAATACAAATTAATTAACTGATAGTGTTGCTCCTTGCCTATTGCCTGTTTTCACTTTGTGCCTTTGTGCCTCGTTGCCTTTGTACCTTACATTCCTGCGGAGAAGGAGGGATTCGAACCCCCGTTACCGTTTCCAGTAAAACTGATTTCGAGTCAGTCCCATTCAACCGGGCTCTGGCACTTCTCCAAATAGAAATAGCAGCTATTACGCTGCTATTGTTCTACTATTAGTTGCAGAGAGGAAGGGATTCGAACCCTCGTAACCACTTTCGCAGTTAACACACTTTCCAGGCGTGCTCCTTCAACCACTCGGACACCTCTCTAAAAATTGGACGGCAAATGTAAGGTTTTGTTGTTACCTATTCTTTAATTACTGGAACAATTCTTTCTAATTTCTCTGGTTGATGGTCTCTCCACTGTGGATCGAACTTTACAAACCAGCTTAGCCAGATGCTTCGGGATAAGCGCATAAAGAAGGGTTGCAGTACAATCATGAGGCCAACATTGGTAAAGAACCAGTAGATAACGCTATTATCTTCCAGTGTAAGCGTGCCTATTACAGCCCATGCTATAAGCGTAGCTACAGAAAAGGCAATCATCAATGCATAGCTTACGTAGCCGGTACCATAATAAAAGCCTACTTCTATTTCAGTGGCCTGATGGCAAACAATACAATTGTCGTGCATTTTGAGACTCTTCTTTCTGCTATAAACCTGCTTTGACTGAAATATTTCTCCTTCGCGACAGCGAGGACATTTATTAGTAATAACACTCCATAAATACGAGGACTTCTTTGCTTGCATATTGATTCTATCTATTGCTCTGAGGCAGCAAATGTAAGGATAGTAGTGCCCCGATTCTGTAACTGATGTTACAAAAGAGCGATTAACTCCAATTAGGGAATAATCTTTTCCATACCAATACTCCGGGAGCCTTTGATAAGAAGGGTGGACTGCTGTAGATTCTGCTGATGCAACCATTCTTTAGCTTCTGCTGCAGTAGCAAAGTATAGGAAAGGGTGCTGCAATTTGGCAAAATCGCCTCCTACAAGCACTACCTGCGTAAAAGAATGCTGCTGCAATAAAGTAACAAGAGCGGCATGTTCGGCCACGCTGTACTCGCCCAGTTCCATCATAGCACCAAGCAGCAAATATTTATGGGGTGCATGCAAGGCAGCCATATTCAGGATGGCAGCTTTCATGCTGGTAGGATTGGCATTGTAGGCATCCATAATTACTTTGTTGCCCTTCCATTCCATCCACTGCGAACGGTTGTTGCTGGGCTGATAATCCTGCAATGCATTCACTATCTTTTCTTCGGGCACCTTGAAGTATTTGCCCATGGCTACAGCACAGAGTACATTGGGTAAATTGTAATCGCCGGCAAGCTGTGTAGTAATAATTTTTGATTCCTGAAAACCCTGATTGATCTGTATAGATAATGTAGGCTCGGCAGTGATGACATTGCCAACAATAGTACCTTCTGCAGTACCATACAACACCGGATCTTTTATGCCTGCATACATTTCTTTTAGATAGTCGTAATCGGCAAAGGCGAAGATGGTACCATGGTTTTGTTTTAGATAATCGAATAGTTCGCCCTTTCCTTTTCTTACGCCTTCGATACCGCCAAAACCTTCAAGGTGCGCCTTGCCACAGTTGGTGATTATACCATGCGTAGGGAGGGCATAGGTACAATACCCTGCAATCTCCTGCTGATGGTTGGCGCCCATTTCGACAATGGCCATCTGAGCATCTTTTTTAATGCGCAGAATGGTTAATGGAATACCGATGTGATTGTTCAAATTTCCTTCGGTACAATACGTAATATACTCTGCCGACAATACAGCATTAACCAGTTCTTTGGTAGTAGTTTTGCCATTGCTACCCGTGATAGCAATAAAAGGAATATTGAATTGCTGACGATGATGTTTTGCAAGTAAATGTAAGGTAGTGAGTACATCGTCCACCTTGATTAAGCGATTATTATTGGGATCAACCTCTTCATCCACAATAGCATAAGCAGCGCCAAGTTCCAACGCCTTTAGGGCGAATGTATTGCCATTGAATTTATCGCCTTTAAGGGCAAAGAAGATGCAACCTTCCTCGAGCTTTCGGGTATCGGTAACTACGGTAGGATGCTGCTGATATATGCTGTAAATGGCTTGTATGTTCATACTATTAAGTAGCGCTATTTAATAATACATCGTGAGACGTGAATTCGTGAGTCGTGAAAATACAAAGAGATAGGAGTCAGGAGAATACAGAATACAATGTATTATCCCTATTCTTTGTATTACTTTTTACTTTTACCTTTTTGCTTTCTATGCTACTTTTAAGAGATTCATTTTGCTTTTATCGAACATCCTTTCTGCATAGTCGAGGGTTACATTGAACTCTTTGGTATCGGTACCTGGAAGTTCGAACATTGCATCGGTTAAGATACTCTCGCAGATACTTCTAAGTCCTCTTGCACCCAGCTTATATTCCATAGCTTTGGTAACCATAAAATCCAGCACTTCATCTTCAACTGTAAGTGCAATACCTTCTATTTCAAATAGCTTGGTATACTGTTTCATCAGTGAATTCTTTGGAACTGTAAGAATGCTTCTCAGCGTTTCTATATCCAAAGGATTCAGATAGGTAATGATTGGTAAACGACCCAGTAATTCCGGTATCAAACCGAAAGATTTAATATCCTGTGCATTGATAAACTTCAACAAGTTTTCGCGCAGCATATCCTGGTGTTCTTTATTTACATTGAACCCAATAGCATTGGTATTTATTCTGCGGGCAATAATCTTATCTACACCATCGAAAGCACCACCACAGATGAACAGAATGTTCTTGGTATCTACCTTGATCATCTTTTGCTCGGGATGTTTTCTACCGCCTTGAGGGGGAACCAATACTTCGGTACCTTCCAGCATTTTTAATAAGCCTTGTTGTACGCCTTCGCCACTTACATCGCGGGTGATAGAAGGGTTATCGCCTTTGCGTGCAATCTTATCTATCTCATCCACATATACTATACCACGCTCTGCCGCTGCCACATCGTAGTTGCAATTCTGCAGTAAACGGGTAAGCATACTTTCTACATCCTCGCCCACATAACCTGCTTCGGTAAACACGGTAGCATCTACAATGGCGAAAGGAACATTCAATAGTTTAGCGATTGTTTTTGCCAGTAAAGTTTTACCTGTACCAGTTTCTCCCACCATGATAATATTGCTTTTTTCAATTTCAATATCATCATCCTTTTGCTTTTGATTAATACGTTTGAAGTGATTGTACACTGCTACACATAAAATCTTCTTTGCCTCGTCCTGACCAATAATATATTCGTCCAGAAACTTCTTAATTTCCATTGGTTTACGAACGGATAATTTGAAGTTGGATCCTGCATTATTATTCTTACCAGGAAGATTGCTCAGTTCCTGAGAAACAATCTCCTGTGCATGTTCTACACAATTCTCGCATATATGGCCTTCCTGACCGGCAATAAGGATAGAAACCTCGTTGCGTGGTCTTCCACAAAATGAACAATGTACCTGCTGCGTCTGCTTTGCCATAATATTTTTATTTAATAACCTATATAGATTCTAATATATGATCTACTATACCGTAAGCAATAGCTTCGTTAGCATCCATCCAGTAGTCTCTATCGAAATCTGCCATAATCTGTTCTACTGTTTTGCCACAGTTTTCCGCTAAGATTTTAGCACCAATTTCTTTGGTCTTTTTAATCTGATTAGCATGAATTTCTATGTCAATAGAATTTGCCTGAAAGTAACCACCAAGGCTTGGCTGATGTATCATCACTTCGCCATGAGGATAGATGTATCTTTTCCCTTTTGTACCCACACTCAATAGTATTGAACCCATGCTGGCAGCAAGGCCCATACAGATAGTAGATACTGGAGAAGTAAGCAACTTGATAGTATCGTAAATAACCATACCACTGGTAACTACACCACCCGGACTATTGATATACAATTTAATTTCTTCGCCAGGCTTATCGGCTTCCAGTAAAAGTAATTTGGTAACGATATCTTTAGCGCTCTTATCATCCACTCCACCCCAAAGATAGATAGCTCTTTTTTCGAAGAACATCTTCTCCATTTTCTTCATCATACCGGCGCCTACCTGTTCTGCTTGTTTTTCTTCTTTTGGCTCATCTTCTTCATCTTCCATGATAAAAGGAGCGATATATTTTGACTCGATCATATTTATAAGTTGTATGATTAAAAATTAATCTTTCTTAGCTTTTCTTGGATTGATTAACAATACTTCATCTACCAGACCATACGCTTTAGCTTCGTCGGCTTTCATCCAGAAATCACGTTTGCAATCTGCAGCAACAGTATCAATATCTTTTCCGGTATGGAAAGAGATTACTTCATACAGTTCTTCTTTAAGCTTCTTAATTTCTCTTGCAGTGATTTCAATATCCGATGCTTGTCCGCCAATTGCACCACTTGGCTGATGTAGCATTACTCTACTATGTTTCAGCGCAGTACGTTTGCCTTGCACCCCTGCACACAATAGTACAGCACCCATACTTGCCGCCATGCCAGTACAGATAGTACTTACATCGGGACTGATGAACTGCATTGTATCGTAAATGCCAAGACCGGCATATACACTTCCACCCGGACTATTGATATACATCTGTATATCTCTGGTACGATCGGTACTTTCTAAAAATAATAATTGTGCGGTAACAATATTGGCCACATAATCGTTCACCTGTTCGCCCATGAAGATGATTCTATCCATCATTAAACGGCTGAAAACATCCATGCTCGCTACGTTCATTGGCCTTTCCTCTATGATATAAGGCGTTAGGTTGGTAGGATCGAAGTGGTTGCTATAATTATGCAATGTAGCACTGCTGATGCGCTGATGCTTAATGGCATATTGTTCAAATTCTTTCTTAATATTCATTGTAAATCTTTTGTATAAGAATGTTCTGTTTTCTCAAATATCGTGCAAATTAACGTAATAAGACAAAATGACTGATGAACTATTCTATTATTATGACAAGAATAAGTACAAATAGCGCTCCCATATAGATAAAAGGAAAGGTTAAAATAGGTAAGAATAGGAAGAAGTAAGCCAAATTAATTCCCCTTTCTTTGCAAAAGCTAAATACAGATTAACCAATAAGTAGATGGAGATTACAATACGCAGAGTGATAAAAGAGGACGCCGCAGTGTTTTCGGCTTTGTCGAAAAAGACCTTTTACGACACTTTTACGGGCACTTGCACAGAACAGGATATGGATGAATTTCTCGAAGAATATTTCAACATACCCCTCATAGAAACGCAGCTGGAAGTGGAAGACGATTATTTCTATTTTGCTGAATATGAAGGAACACCAATTGGTCTGGTACGATTTAAAGAGGACTATGAAGAGTTTGAAGCCATCAGGCAATGGAAATCGCTGGAGCTAAAAAGACTATACATATTAAAAGAATATCATGGAAAGGGCGTGGCACAACAGCTGATGGATTTTGTACTGGACTATGCTTATAGCAATCAATTTGAAGTAGTATGGCTTGGGGTGTGGGAGTTTAACTTCCGGGCTCAGAAGTTCTACGATAAAAACGGATTTACCTTCACAGGACATTCGCACCCCTACCCTATCAGCAATACACCACAAACAGACCTGTGGTACTGGCGGTTTTTGAATAAATAATCCCCTTCTGTTTTAGTAGCATAAAAATCACTGATAGGGAAAACTGTGCAATAAAAACGCTGCAAACCCAATAAATTTTTCTGCACAGGCAATGTGAATTTTAGGATGATAACCATGTATTTTATGGTATAAACTGCAGGTGGATTGTGAATAACCAAAATATTATGGTAATAAACCCATCAATTGTGTGTAAATAATGTGCAGACAAAAAGAATAAATATATACCTCCTAAAAAGATTACAAAACCATTCCCAACTACTACATTCGCCGTCCTCTTGTAGAGAATGTTTAGGAGAAAAAGAAGAAAAAGAGGATATTTGATATTGAATAACAGGATAGCACTTACAAAGAAAAATGGAGATTACTAACTTTAATAGAGACAAGAAAAAGAAGCGCCCGAATGCCGAACTAAGTTCCATGATTTATGGTAAAGTTCCACCACAAGCAAGAGAACTGGAAGAAGCTGTTCTGGGAGCCATCATGCTCGAGAAAAGCGCTTTCGATAAGATGATGGAAATTAACCTGAAACCAGAATGTTTTTACGTTGATACCCATCAAATCATCTACACTGCTATGAAGCAAATGCATAGCAACGGTACTCCAATTGATATTCTGACTGTAGTAGAAGAACTGAAGAAATTAAGTCAGCTGGAGATAGTAGGTGGCCCTTACTTTATTACCAAACTTACTAACTCTGTTATCAGCAGTGCGCACATAGAAGCACATGGTAGAATTATACTGGAGAAATTTATTCAGCGAGAATTAATTCGTATCAGTAGCGAAACAATTGCAGATGCTTACGAAGATGGTACCGATGTTTTTGATTTGCTGGACAAGAGCGAAACAAGGATGTTCGAGATTACCAATAACTACCTTAAAAAGAACTTCGAAGACATTGGATCGGTATTAGCAAAGACCATTGAAAGAATAGATGAGTTAAGAACTAAAACGGAAGAAATATCAGGGGTTCCAAGTGGATTCCCTTCATTGGATAGAATTACTTATGGATGGCAGAAGACGGATTTAATCATCCTTGCTGCCCGTCCTGCGGTGGGTAAAACTGCGTTTGCATTGAACCTTGCCCGTAGTGCTGCATTACATCCTACCAAGCCTACAGGGGTTGCTTTCTTTAGTCTGGAGATGAGTGCCACTCAGCTGGTTCAAAGAATTATCAGTGCCGAATCGGAAGTACACATGTCCAAGATTTCGCGTGGTAAACTGGAAGAACACGAGTACAAACAATTGCTGGAAAAAGGCATTAAAAGATTAGAGAACGCTCCTTTATATATAGATGATACTGCCTCGCTAAACATCTTTGAATTTAAAGCGAAAGCAAGGCGTCTGGTTACCAAACACAATGTAGGCCTGATTATTATCGATTACCTGCAGCTGATGAGTGGTAGTGGTGAAAGGAATACCAATCGGGAACAGGAGATCAGTAGTATCTCCCGTAACCTGAAAGCAATGGCTAAAGAATTGCAGGTTCCTATCATTGCCCTAAGTCAGTTGAGTAGAGCTTTGGAGACCAGAAAGGAAACCAATAAAATGCCTCAGTTAAGCGATTTAAGAGAGTCTGGAGCGATAGAGCAGGATGCAGATATGGTAATGTTTATTTACCGTCCGGAGTACCACGAAATATTTACAGACGAACAAGGAGAAAGTGTAAAAGGAGAAACGCATATTAAGATTGCAAAGCATAGAAATGGGGAACTTGATATTGTAAAACTCCGAGGTTTATTACACATTCAGAAGTTCGAAGAAATGGATGGAGGACCTGTTGGTTTGCCTGCAGGTAAATGGACTTCCTTACCAACTACACCCGATGCTAATTCTTTTGGAAACGGAGGAGATAGCAAGCTCTTTATCCAGAAAGGAAGTAAGATGAACGATAGCTTTGAGGATGATGATAATATCTTTTAGTAACAAGGAATTTTTCTAATAGCATCAGCATGGATTTACCTTATTTCTATATTACCGAAAGTCCTGCAACGGGCACGCAGATAGCCTTGAAGGAAGATACCAGCAAGCACTGTATTCAGGTGCTTAGAATGAAAGCTGGCGAGCCCCTTATTCTTACTAATGGTCTTGGTGCTTTATACCATGCCACTATTACCAGAGAAGATAAAAGAAACTGTCTGGTTTCCATTCATAAGGCCGAACATACCAATGCCAATCCTCGCAAGGTAACCATGGGCATTTCCCTGTTAAAGAATGCGAATAGACTGGAGTGGTTTCTGGAGAAAGCTACCGAGCTGGGCATTAGTACTATTGTGCCTTTAATCTGCCATAGAACCGAGAAACAATACTTTAGGCAGGATAGGATGAACAATATTGTAATATCGGCCATGCTGCAAAGCAAGCAAACTTTTTTACCGGTATTATCGGAGCCGGTTTCCTTCGAAACTTTTATACAAAAACAGAATAGCCAACAGAACTTTATAGCACACTGTGTAGAGACTGAGAAACAAACATTAAATCAATTCCAGCTAACCAATGAGCTGAGTATTCTGATAGGTCCCGAGGGCGATTTTACCCCCGATGAAATTACCCTTGCATTACAAAATAATTATCAGCCTATCTCCTTAGGCAATACGAGGTTAAGAACCGAAACAGCAGGGATAGTAGCAGCTACACTGGCGGTAAATATTTAGGAAAAATTATTCATTATCCATCATCAATTATCAATTATTTCTTGGGCGTTCCGCAAGCGGCCGTTCCAGCTCTTCCTATCTTTTGCTACCACTTGCATCACTATCAATTTTAATATAGGCTCAAGGGTGGTAGCAAAAGGATATTCCCTGCTGGCACTAACGCAATAGTGTGCTGTGAATGATTAGTCGTTTGTATAGATTAATCAATGCTTTAATAGAGATGATAGTAGGTCTATCGC
>CAIVPM010000193.1 GCA_903907815.1 uncultured Chitinophagaceae bacterium
GTATCCGACTTTCTGATAAAGATTTAAAGAAGGTTACGCAAAAGATTATAGAGCTTGGTGATAGAAAAGAAACCGTTACACAGTCAGATTTACCCTATATTATTTCCGATGTATTAGATAGTAGTTCTATCGAAGAAAAGGTGCAGGTTTTAAACTATGTACTTACTCATTCCAAAGATTTAAGACCTTCGGTTACGCTCAAACTTAATCTGAATGGAGAAGTGTTTGAAGAGCATGCACAGGGTGATGGACAGTATGATGCTTTTATGAATGCGCTTAAAACGATTTATAAAAAGAAGAAACTGGATTTGCCGGTTCTAACAGATTATGCCGTTCGTATTCCACCCGGCGGTAAGTCCGATGCATTGTGCGAAACCATTATTACCTGGGATATACATGGCAGAGAATTTAAAACAAGAGGCCTCGATTCCGATCAGACAGTTTCGGCAATACAAGCTACTCAGAAAATGTTGAATATGATTTAATACAAGGCAAAGAGGCAATAGGGGAATACAAGGGACAGAGGCAACAAGGCACAAAGGCACAAAGTGAATACAGGGAGTAGAAAATACAAGCGGTTTTTAATTTTCGGCAAAGATAAAATTAGGTTTATGAGTTCTATTAATACTTATAGGGATTTGATAGTCTGGCAGAAATCTATGACTTTTGTTACGGAAGTATACTTGATAACGAAGAGCTTTCCTTCAACTGAAAATTTTGGACTGATTAGTCAAATTAGAAGAAGTGCAATTTCAATTCCCAGTAATATTGCCGAAGGATATGGCAGAAAATCTACTGGCGATTACATAAGATTTCTTCAAATTGCTGTAGGTTCTTTATTTGAATTACAAACGCAAATTGAAATAGCATTTAATTTGCTTTATATAGATAAAATAATATTTGATAAATCATTAATTAAAACAAGTGAGCTTGATAGAATGCTGTTTTCTTTGATTAATAAAATAAAAGGAAACGATGCACAAAAGTTCAGAGTAAACGAATTATAGAATTGATTATTAAATTTGAAAAAAGAATTCATCATAGTTTAAAAAAATAAACAAAAGAGAGCAAATCACTTTGTGCCTTTGTTCCTTATTTTAAATAACACTTTGTGCCTTTGTGCCTTGTTGCCTCTGTGCCTTAGTTCAAAAACCTCGACATGGCAAACAAAAACATCCTAATCGTTCCGGGAGACGGAATTGGACAAGAAGTAACAGCAGTGGGTAAAAAAGTACTCGATAAAATAGCTGCTAAGTACAATCATCAGTTTAATTACGATGAAGCTTTAATCGGTCATGTGGCTATCGAAGCTACAGGAAATCCCCTGCCAGATGAGTCTTTGGAGAAAATGAGAAACTCCGATGCCGTTTTGTTTGGTGCCGTTGGTCACCCTAAGTATGATAACGATCCTTCTGCCAAGGTTAGGCCCGAGCAGGGATTATTAAAGATGCGTAAAGAGCTTGGACTCTATGCCAATCTTCGTCCAATAAAATTGTTCGATGAATTGTTGAGCGCTTCCAGCATTAAGTCCGAGATTTTAAAAGGTGCTGATATATTATTCTTCCGCGAGCTGACAGGCGATATATATTTCGGTGAAAAAGGAAGAAAGAATGATGGCGATACCGCTTATGATATTGCCGAGTATAGCCGTTACGAAGTAGAGCGTATTGCCCGCCGTGCTTTCGAGGCCGCCCGTACCAGAAGAAAGAAACTTTGTTCCGTAGATAAAGCCAATGTATTGGAAACCTCTCGACTATGGCGCGAAGTGGTGCAGAAAGTAGCTTTGGAATATCCTGATATCGAGGTGGAACATCAGTTTGTGGATTCTACTGCCATGATGCTTATCAAAGATCCTTGTCGTTTCGATGTGGTACTTACCGCCAATCTTTTTGGCGATATTCTTACCGATGAAGCCTCTCAGATTGCAGGTTCTATGGGAATGCTTGCTTCGGCTTCTATCGGCGATGGAACAGGCGTTTACGAGCCTATTCATGGCTCTGCTCACGATATTACCGGCAAGGGTGTTGCCAATCCGTTGGCTTCTATTCTTTCGGCCGCTTTATTGCTCGATATTTCTTTCGGTTTAAAGGAAGAATCGGTAGCCATCATTACGGCGGTAGAAGGCGTATTGAAAGCAGGTTTCCGTACCCGCGATATTGCCGATGCGAGTACCCCAGCCAATATGATTTTAGGTACCGATGCAATGGGCGAAGAAGTACTGAATAGAATCTAATACCAGAAGCTCGCCTCTCTGAATTAAATTATCAATTATTCATTGTCAATTATCAATTAGTTTTTGGGCGTTCCCTGCGGGTCGTTCCAGCTCTTCCTATCTATTGCTACCACTTGCATCAGCTAACATTTATTAGCAGGTTCAGTGTGGTAGCAATAGGATATTCCCTGCTGGCACTAACGCAATTCAAATACATAGCTCCTAGTCAACATGTCCTATTCACCAATAACAAATTTGAAATAGACAAAAGTGAATCAGACGAGTAATTGTAATCAATTATAAATGATTAATAAATTTTATCAACTGTTATACTAATTGTTCTTCTAACATATCCTTCCAGATAATAAATCCTTTCAAATTATTAGTAGAATAATCATGTAGTATTTTGCTAAATCCTTTTGGTTGAGTATCAAGGAAAAACTGTCTACCTTTATTTCTTATGATATTTAATTGACTATCTATCTCATTTAATTTAGCAGTAAGCACTTCTCTATTTTTATCAAAATGCCATAAATAAGTTGCTTCTTCTGTATCAAGTGTTTCTAAAATAATATGAAATTGTTCAGCTCCTTCAATAAGAAACACAAATGAAAAAGGACTTAACACAAACCTTAATTTAAGTAGTGTACTTGCATGATTTAAAGCAAGGTGTCTAAGTTGTTTGAGGTGTTTATATTGAGTATGTTTTAATACATCATCCAACAATTCCTCTGCTGAATCATATAAATCATTTTTAGATTGAAGGAGAGTAATTTCTTTATTGGAATCTTTTGAAAAAAAGGAAGAGTTCTTCCGGGAGACATCTTTAGTAATGAACTTAAATCTTACACTTTCAATAACCTCTCTGTTTATTTTTTCAATATCTCTTGATATGGCTAATTGAGAAATCAATTCATCATTTTCAAATTCTACATGAACCTCAACTTCAATGGTTTTAGAATGTAATTCCTTAGCAAAGAATGGTTTCAACACTTCAAATTCAGGTCTTATATCCAAATGCTCAATCTCAAAATCCAGTTCAATATTCAACTCATTTATTACATGTCTAAAACCAACACAGCCATATCTGAACTCCAATGATTCTATTGGAATATTTACGGTATAATCATATTTAAATATTTTATCTTTTGTTATAGTAGATATCTCATCTGATTCATTAAACAGTGTAGCTTCCTTTGCAAGTTTTCTATAATATGTATTTCTTTTAAGAAATAGTTTATTCAGATAATCAATTTTTATATCTCTGTAATCATATACAAAAGGAGTTATTTCTGCTCTTTGTATTCTACCAATATATTGAATCAGTTTTCCTTCAAATGAAAAAGGGTAAACAAGAAAAAGACATTGAGCATTATGTAAATCTGTTCCTTCTCCAAAAAACTGACCTGTGGTAATTAATACCTGATAATTACCTTTTTTTAGCGCATCCCATTTTGCTTTTCTATTTGTCTCCGAATCCTCTCCACTCAATGCAATAGTTTCATAAGATTGCTTAAGATATTGGTTAAGTGATTCTATATGATCTTTTCTTTCTGTAATTAAAATTACTTTTTTACCTGATTTCAATTCATTATTTACATCCGCAAGAATTAATTTGTTTCTTGTTGAATCATGTACTAATATTTTAGAAAGGGTTTCAAATTTATCTATTTTTGAATTAAACGGCACATCAAGTTCTGTATTTCTGACAATGATTTTAGCTTGCTTTGCATTGCCAATATCTTGCGGTTTTAATTCTGAAATAATGTCACCTAAATGGATAAAAATTAATTTACCATCATTATATTTTCTGAAAGGAGTGGCAGTTAAACCATAGAGATAATAACTATTAAATTTTGATATGGTACTATTATAAGTTTCCGCAGGAATATGATGGCATTCATCAATTATAATTGTTCCAAACGAATTTAAAATAGTCACTTCAGATTTCTCTATTTCTTTGGTCAGACTTTGAATGGTAGCTATGGTTATTTGTTTGCCAATCTTATTCTTACCCTGTCCAATTTTACCAATTTGAGTTTTAGGAATCCCTAAAAAAGTTTCAATACGTTCTATCCATTGCTCAGCAAGTTGTTTTCTATGAACAACAATTAAAGCAGGCTGTTGTTTTTCAGCAATTATTTTCAAACCTACAACAGTCTTTCCAGATCCGGGAGGAGCTACAATTACTCCTATATCTTTTTTGGCAGAAGCTTCAATTGCCGCATCTTGATGCTTCCTTAATATTGCATTGAATTCGAAAGTAACAGGTTCAAGTTTTTTTCTTTCATCAGTAAAATCATATTCAAATTGGTTCTCTCTGCAAAACCGAATTACTTTACCTATAAACCCTTTTGGTATTATTACATCATGTTCTTTTTCTTCAATAAATTTAAAATAACGTTCTGTACCAAATGTATTTCTTCCTGATTTTTTCTTGATAATAAACGCTGAATTAGAAAAGTTTAATTCATCTTTCAGATACGCTTTCAGCAACCCATTTATACCTGCTCTGTTAATAGAAACAACATTGTTCAACGTTATTGTTAGTTTGCTACAAAGTGCTTTATTTTCTAATAGTTTTGTAGATTTATCAGCTCCCGAAATATCTATAAATATTTTATCAAGAACAGTAGTTTCAATTTTCTTTAAGTTGCTCAGAAATTCCCATTGATCACCAAAGGGTTCTAATGTTTCGGCATTAATAAAACAACTATTACCTAGCTCAAAAGTCTTCTTAAATAAAGGCAATGCAATAAGATTTCCTAATCCTTTACCCGATAGATAATCCTGATTTGGGAACAATCTATCAAAACTAGAACTCTTATCATACACGGAAAATATACCTGCTTGTTCTAAAATAGCAAGAAATATTTTTCTACTTTTAAATGCAGGAAATGGTTGATTAAAGAATATCCATACATGTCCTCCTTTACCAGAGCGAGAACGTTCCAGATAAGATGGAATATTATTTTTGTTACATTCTTTTATAAAACATTTGCATTGTTCTACCCAGTTTTCTTTATCAAAATCTGCCACTAAAAACCAGGAAGTGTTATCATTCAATAATGGATAAACTCCAATGTGTTGTTCTCCATTAAGATGTTTTATTATTTGCTGATTGGTTAGAGTTAAATATGTTTTGTCAGGATAATTCTGAAAAGTACCTCCTTTTATTTTATGTACTCGAAATAAGTAAGGGTCAAAATAATAAGCAGGCATATACCCACTTTTATTTCCTTTTTCCCATCTTGTTGCAAACACATCTTCGCGCCCTTTAAAAAGGGATTTGAATATGTTTATTTGCTCCTCTGTAATCATCGATTATAACTATCTACTTTTTCTCATTTTAGGAAATTGAGCTTACTAGCCTTATTCAATTCTTCAATATTAATTATTTATAGGCTTACTCTTTTATCCTAAACAACTTATCATCTTGTGATAGCTTAACTATGAAATACTCCTCTTTATTAATTTCTTCAGGTAGTTTATCTTTAAGAATTGATGCAACAAACTGGATATTGTTTTTATTTACAAAATCTGCAATTTTTACCAACTGTTTATCGTCCATTAGTTCTTTTTTATCATTCAATAAAAAGTGTAAGCAAGGAATATTTTCTTCATCTGCAAACATGGTATAAGCTAAATCAAAACAAGATATTTCCCCTTGCTTTTTCCCAGAGCTCATATTCGTATTAAATGAATTAAATTTATAGAGTCTCTGACCTTTTTGGTTAGTTATAATATCCCATTTTACTGCATATTGTTCTCCATATAATTCGTTTGAAATTGATGCAAAGTATTTGTTGAATTTATTTAATTGTGATTTCACAACAAGTTCAAAATCTTCACTAAAAAGTTCGTTATCAATTTCATTTAGTTGTTTGTTGAACTCTTTAATATTCAATTCAACCTCACTTAACTGTTGAATAATATTTTCATATTCTCCTTTCTTTCTGTACTTTTCAGTTAACACAGTTATTACCTGTTCAAGTTCTTCAAATGAATCGCTTTTTGAAATTGCATTAGTTAATTTTCTTTCCTCAGAAAGCAATCGTGTAAGTGAATTGTTATTATCAGAAATTGATTTTTCTAGAGTCGGTAATTCTTTAGTAATGAATTTTACCTTTTCTTCAATCATAGTATTATGATAAGCCACAAGATCTGAAAATGATTTTTGTATAGTCTTTACTTTATTTGTAGCTTGTTCATATATAATTTCTAGTTGTCTTAGGTCTATATTTGACTTGCTTGATTTAAGTTCATCCTCTGTTTCTTTTATTAAGTCTTTACGAATATTCATTTTTCCAATACTCGAACTTAATTTATTGATAGAGTATCTAACATCGTTTAACTTATCTAAGTCCTTTTCAAAATTCTCGTTTAAATTAAAATTACTCTTCTTTTTATTTAACTCCTCAATATCATTATTGATTAATGAAAGTGCTGTTTCATAAGCAGTTTTCGTTTGACTTTTTTCAAGTCTTTTTTTGAAGGTATCTTCTTGTTTTAGTTTAGAAATAATTTCTTGTTTACTATTTCCCTTTATAAAATTACAACCAAATAAAAATAAATATAGCGATTCGTATTGTTCTGTTTTACCATAGGGTAACGTATTTAAAGTATTACTTAAACTCTCATCTCTGTATCTTATGTTGTGAGAAATTATTTGCCTGAAACTTGGAGTAGAAGTTAGATGTTCGGGGAAAATTATATTTGACAATGTATCTTCAAACTCTTCCTCAGTTAACTGTTTGCCATTTATTTTTCTAACAAGTTCTTTTCCCTTTGATAAAAAATTCCTTTCTATTATAATATTATCATTCCTTTCAAAATCATTTGTAATCTCAAGTCTAATTAATATTTTTTCATTAACTAGAAATTTTTTTACAACTTCATCTGCTTTTTTTGATTCCTCATCAATATAAATATGTTTCCCGTCTGCTCCTAAACAAAAATCAACCAATTTCAATACAGTAGTTTTTCCAACACTATTGCCTGTTATTTGGAATTCACTTTCATCAATAATTAAATTAAGCCCTTTGTGAAACTTAATTTCACGAATGATTTTACTACCACTGGTTATTGATAATGATTTTATGAACATAATTCTATTTCTCCTTTTGAATTAAACTTAGCAACATCCAATAAATACAACCAATCTAAACAAAGTATAAAAACAGAAAAAGACATTTGCTTTTTAGCTTTTACATCTTGATATAAGTCTAGCATGCTGTAACTCTTTTCTTTTTTCAAAGATTCTATTACAAATGCGCCATTGTAATAAATACTATTTTCAGGATGTATGTTATCGGGTAGCAGCATAGTTATTAGGGTTTTCAAATATTTTACATCTAATAAAAGCATCTACAACTAATACATTTAAACAAAGCTCTAGTTCTTCAATTGGTATTTCTATATAATTTGCACTATTAATTACCTTTTCTTCAATTTTAGAAATTATCTCAAAAAAAAGTTGGTCATCTTTTAAATTGCTTTTAGCTTTAGCATACTCTTGTCTGATAGAAGCTAAAACAGACTTACTCTTATTGCTGCCCAATGAATCAAATTCTGAATAAATTCTATCTACTCTTCCATAATGAATAAAATAGTCTTCTATTATTAATTTGGCTGAGGTTAAATTATTAAAAGAAATTTTTCTATCAATCTCAAAGCTATTGATTTCAAATTCAAAATCAATATTATCTAAATCCTCTTTTGACAAAATATTTATAATTGAAGCCAGGTTAGATTCCATTTTCATTGCATCAATTTCAGCACCCAATTCTTTTTTGATAAATTGATAAACCCTTTTTTGACTTTCTGGATTCATATTTTTTATAAATGTCAGAATAGATTTGTTATCAATAATATCTACAAAAGGATCAAACTTAATTCCATGTGGATTATTAAACTTGTTTTTCCTTAAATCATCCGCATTTATTGCAATTGATACAAATTTATAAGTATACTCTTTAAATTGTTTTATGGAGTCTTTTGATAATGATGATTCAATTTTTTGCTTTGTTGCAGTAGCTGATACTTGAATAATTAGTTTGTTTCCAATATCAATTAAATCGATTGCTTCAACATTTTGTTTGTTAGCATTTTCATTTTTAAGATCCCAACTATAAACCTCATTTAATAAATATTGATAGAAGTTTTCAGAGTGCCCATGCAAATCAAGAATGTTCAACTTACCTCTCGATATTATCCGAGTTGCTAAGTGATTTAACCTGTCTTCAATAAAATTAAAGTAAATTGACCTTTTCATTATATATCGGCAAACTTAATCTATTAGTAAATGAATAATGTTTTAAAATCTATTATTCTTTTTTATAGAAGAAAAGCTTAACTAATTCTATTTTTTACGCCTCAGAGTGTAATTCTATTTTTCAGTCACTTTTAACTTTCTTAAATAGTCAACAGTATGTAAGAAATTTGACGTTTTATTCTTATGCTTCTAAAAAGTAAACTTAATCAAAATTCACCATATAAAAAGCCCGCAGATTACTCCGCAGGCTCAAAATTTCTTTTCTATTCATTATCAAATTTGCTTTACCAATTTCACAACCATTTCCGCACCACTACCCCTCACTACTATCAAAGTAATAGTCTGAGTTACATATCCAACCGCTTCTATAAGAAACTTTTGCTTACCACTTGCACAGGTATCAAAATGTGCAAACCCTACTTCATCACTAATAGTAAACAAGTTAGTATTCTTTACTTTAGTCACTTTTACACCAGCAATTAATTTCCCACTTAAAGAATCTGCCACATACAGGTCTATCGGGTTATGTCTGCCCCCAAGTATTATCAGTTTACTTGTAAGGTCAAACCCTTCAGATAGTTTACTTTTAGGGAAATATGAATGTATTAAATTTCCTTCAAGAGTAATATATCCATCCAGTTTATCCAACAATGGAGGTACTTGGTCTGTACCATCTACTTTCTTAGCTTGTTTTTCAGTGGTAGGCTCATCTTTCTTAGCTACAAATGCAGCAATTGCGGCCCTCATTGTTACCACATTAGCAGCTGTTAAAGAAGCAAGCTTTAATAGTTTCAACTCTATCAAATCCACAGTTGCTGTAGCCCTACTCTCACTCAAACTCGCTCTCCCCTTTGTATAGTACAACAAAGAATGGTCTATCTCATCACTTAGCTCTTTGTTACCAGTCAGCGTTGCACTTACCATTCCTCGCTGTGAGTAAATAAGGATGGTCTCACCCATCTCTACTCTCAATTCTTGTTTAGTGGGTGCAATCCCCGAAATGTCTTTAGATTGGGCCGAGTGTGCAGATTTTATTTCCTTAAGCGTATCGCTTATTCCTAGGGCAACTGCAGGATAATCTTCTATAGTAGCTAATAGCGCTGCATTTTCTACTACGGTATTAAGTAAATGTTCTTGTGCCGGCTTCCATGCGGGCAATGTCTCTTGCTTTCATAATAACTCATTTAAATTGTTTACTTAAAAAAAGCAACCAAACGAGTCATTATATTTTCAATATAGCTTTTAGGCCCATTCAATCACAGCGCAAATGTCACTATACTTATTCATGCCATCTCCTTATACTTATGCACCAACAAAGCATTTATTCTCTCTTCAAATGTTAATGTTTGGTTCGTACCATACCTTACAGAGGTTTTCAACGGTGCATAACTATATTAAACCCATAATTTGCAGTAGGATTCGTAATGAAAGCTACAAACACAATAAAGACAGGGATTTGAGCAGATTTTTTAATGGAAAGCATAGTGAACTATGATAACATTAAAAAATCAAGCAAATACTTATGTTTGAAGGGTTTGGAGTTTGTAATAGAATTTCTACTGCAAATTCTGGGTTAAATCAGGCTTATTTTAAATGTAAATACAGAGATATTCAACAACACAACCCATGTATTCAACTGCAACATCAATTTCAGAAACTTCTATATCAATTTCATTAATTGAATGGAGGATTTCACACACAATGCTATGCATTTCAAACATAGAACAGAGGATATACTAAAAAATATAGGGCATATTTTTCGTAACACTATCGATTTCATTAATATAACGGAGGATTTCACACACAACACAATGCATTTCATGCATTGAATCATAGATTTCATTGATTTCTTAGAATTCGCTCAAATTAGTATCTAAAATGCTCTTACGCATTCACTTATATTATTGCCTTCGCTGATGGCGGCTACAAATATTTTATCGCCTTTTATCATCAGCAAATCGTTTATATCCAATACCATTTTCTTTCTGGTATACATAATCTTTATCAAAGTGGCATAGCCAAGCGACTCTTCTACTACGGGAGACATATCGAAAATGGCATATCCTTTTATATCTTCTTTGCCAGGGTAGCTAACGGAAACTTTATTGTTGTCGATAGCCACCACAGTGGGCTTTGCGGGAACCACACTATCTATCCAGGACATAGGGGGAATAATGGCGGGCAGACGATAATAATTGGTGCGAAGACTATCATTCCATCCATTGGGATTATTCCTGAATATTCCGGCACTGAAATAGGCGCTACCATTGGTGGTCATGTATTCGCGAAGGTTATTAATTTCATCGGGAATCTCGCTTTTATTACGCCATGCAATAGAATGTCCTACCCTTTCCAGCGTGTGTCCAATATATAATTGTCGGCCATAGGTATGGTTGTTCCACCATTCCAGCAAAGTATCGTAATCGCAGAGTTTATGTCCTCGCTCCCAGTACAATTGTGGTACTACATAATCGATCCAGCCTTTCGATAACCAAAGCAAAATATCGGCATATAAATCGTCATAATTCGTAAGGCCAGCCTTGGTATTGCTACCGGTAGAATCGATACTTATATTTCGCCATACACCAAAGGGACTGATACCAAATTTTACTTTGGGAGCAATCGTTTTAATGGTAGTAGACAGCAGGGTAATAATGCTATCGCAATTACTCCTTCTCCAGTTGGCTTTAGATAAATTGTTGCCGTATAAATAGTAGGCTTTATTATCGTTGAACTCTTTGTTGCCAACGGGATAAGGATAAAAATAATCGTCCATATGTATGGCGTCTACTTTGTATCGCTTTACCATATCGCTTACTACTTCCTTTATAAATTCTCTTACCTGCGGCAAGCCGGGATTAAAGTATTTTTTTCCTGCATAATTAATAAACCATTCGGGATGTTTGCGGGTAATATGACTGGGCGAAATGGAAGAACTGCCGAGATTAAATACGGCCCGGTAAGGATTGAGCCAGGCATGAAATTCCATATGCCTTTTATGGGCTTCCTCTATCATAAAAGCCAGGGGATCGTAGAATGGAAATGGGGCCTTTCCCTGCACACCACTAAGGTACTCGCTCCAGGGTTCTAAATCGGATGGATAAAATGCATCGGCAACAGGACGAACCTGCACTATTACGGCATTCATTCCTATAGATTGCAACAGATTGATAAGCTTGATAAATTCTGCTTTTTGTTCTTCGGTAGAGAGTCCTTTTTTACTTGGCCAGTCTATGTTTTCGACCGTTGCTATCCAGGCGGCTCTGAATTCGAAAATGGGCGAAATGGCCTGGGCTGAACCCATAGTACTCCATACACTAAAAAGGAAAACTGCTATTACTATTCTCATAACTTGCGGCAAAGAAAAACAAAACGGAGCATTTATTGGGGATGGGGTAATAAGTTGTGGGGTTATAGTTTACATAACCTATAAATGTGGATATTGAGCATGATAATCGTGAATCGTGAAAATACATCGTGAGTCGTGAGGAATGCAGAATACATTGAACCACAGAGACAGGGCGACACAGTGGTGCACAGTGCTTTTCTATAATACCAATACAGAGAACAGAGAGAACCGCTAGCGGTTGGGCAGATGATAAAAATCGTCGTGAGGAATACAGAATACAATTGAACCACAGAGACACGGCGGCACAGAGGAACACTGAGGTTTTTAATACTAATACAGAGAACACGGAGAACCGCGGCGGTTTGATACAAACAAAATGTAATAGGTAATCTATATTTAGAATAGAATACAATTAGTGAATTAGCGGATTGGCTGATTGAATACAAATACATTCAACGCAGAGAAAGGAGGGAAAGAGAATACAATTGGTGAATTAACGGATTGCTGATTAAATTCATTAATCCAATCAATTTGTCCAATTATACAAAACTGTATTCATTATCTCATTATCAAATTGTCACATTATCTCAATAGTATTATAGTCTTTCAAATTTTGCCGTAAAGTGTCTTAACAAAGGAGATTCATAGGAAATCTTTAATCCCTTTATTTCATTTCTACGTTTGTAAACTGCAGATATAACTTCGGTTACATAATCTATATGACTCTGGGTATATACTCTTCTTGGTATTGCCAGCCTTACCAGTTCCATAGGTGCAGGTATTGTGTTGCCATCAGCATCATACTTACCAAACATTACGGTACCAATTTCTACCCCTCTTATACCACCTTCAATAAATAGTTCGCAACAAAGTGCTTGTCCAGGAAATTCGTGAGCAGGAATATGCGGTAAGAATGCTTTTGCATCTAAATATACCGCATGACCACCAGTAGGTTTTATGTAAGGAATATTATCTATATCCAGTTTATCACCTATATATTCTATACTTCTGATTCTGTAGCGTAGATAATCTTCTTCCATTATCTCTTTCAGTCCAATGGCAATAGCTTCTAAATCTCTTCCTGCTAATCCACCATAAGTAGGAAAACCTTCGGTAATAACCAGTAGATTTCTACAATGCATTGCTAAGTCTTCATCTTTCATAGCCAGGAATCCACCAATATTAGCAAAGGCATCTTTCTTGGCGCTCATAGTACAACCATCGGCGTAAGAGAATAGTTCCTGCGCTATTTCGAACACTGTTTTATTTTCGTATCCTTTCTCTCTTAGTTTAATAAAGTATGCATTCTCAGCAAATCTGCAGGCATCTATAAACAAAGGAATGTTATGTGCTGTACAAACAGCTCGTACAGCCTTAATGTTCTCCATACTTACCGGCTGTCCACCACCCGAGTTGTTGGTAATGGTAATCATTACAATAGGAATGTTTTCTGCCCCTTTATCCTGAATAAACTGTTCTAATCTGGCTACATCCATATTGCCTTTAAAAGGTGCAATAAGTGCAGGCTGATTACCTTCGGCACATAAAAGATCTACACCTTCGGCACCAGAGAATTCTATATTGGCACGGGTAGTATCGAACAGCGTATTACTTACAAAGTATTTCCCCTTACCACCTATAATACTGAATAATATTTTCTCGGAAGCCCTTCCCTGATGGGTAGGAATTATAAAAGGCATGTGGGTAATGCTTCTTACTGTTTCTTCGAAATGAAAAAAGCTACTACTACCTGCATAGCTTTCATCGCCACGCATCATACCGGCCCATTGTTCGCTACTCATTGCACTGGTACCACTATCGGTTAATAAATCGATAATTACATTCTTAGCCTTTATCAGAAAAGGATTGAAATGAGCTTCTTTTAGTATGTCAACTCTTTCTTCCTTAGTAGTAAAAAAGATAGGCTCTACCGACTTAATCTTAAATGGTTCTATAATCGTTTTCAAAACAATAGTTTTTGATATAAAAATATTAAATCTAAATAAAATATTCGTTAGAAATAATTTAATAATAAAAAGCTTTTGCGCTTTGTTATTATAAATTATACAATATTAATATCCTTTTTAGAAAGTTGTCAAATATAGGTAGATTATATAATTCAACTATAAACTATTGAATTAATTCTACTGAAACGATCAAGTGGGTCTATAAATATGGAGAGAAGAAACAATTACTGTACGAATACATTTTTGGTATTAATAAGCTCCGAATGGGTAATTTGCTGGTAAACTTCCAACAGCTTTTCTACCATTATCTTTCCTTCATCACCTAATTGAAGAGAGAAATTATTGACGTATAAATCGATATGTTGCAGCATTACCGACTCTTCCATTTCCTGTGCATGTTGCTTAACATAATCGCTAACAGCAGGATAATGCTCAAAAGAATATTCAAGACTTTTTCGTATCAGCCTATTCATTTTTAATAAGTGATCTCTATCTATACTTCGCTTACCCACAATGCCTCCTAATGGTATAGGGGCATGAATATTATTTTCCCAGTATTCTCCAAGATCCTGTATTTTTTGAAGTCCTTTTAGTTGGTAAGTAAACCTGTTTTCATGAATAATTACTCCGGCATCTACCCTGCCATTCTTTACGGCGTCTTCTATTTCATTAAAGACCATAAAAACCTTTTCTTTCACTGCAGGATAAGCAAAAGAAAACAGTAAATGCGCAGTAGTATTTTGTCCGGGTATAGCAACACGCATGTCTTTTACTTCCTTTTTATGTAAGGTATCTTTAGTAGTAATTAATAATGGTCCCACCCCTTTACCGAGTGCTCCACCACTTTCCAGTACAGCATAATCTCTGGTAACAACAGGAAGTACTCCGTAACTTATTTTACTAAAATCAAGTTTACCTTCCATAGCCCATTGGTTAAGGGTTTGAACATCTTCTAAAACCACATCAAACTCAAAGCCTTCCGTATCAATTTTATGATTGACTAAAGCATCGAAAATAAAAGTATCGTTTGGACAAGGAGAGAAGCCTAGTGAAAATTTCATTTTGCAAAAATAAAGGAGAAAATGGGAGTATTCAGAAAAGGGATAGAAAGCAGCAGTTGCGACCTTGGGTAGAATGGCTGCCACCGAAGCCACAATGACCAACAGGGAGCTTACAATGACCATGACCTTGTATAGAATGGTTGTTAGCAGTTGTACGAAGCTGTGCAGACATAAAGAATGCTCAACAAATGTGTTATTTACTGTTGCGGCAGTATCACAAGCTATTACGGCGATTGAACTAAGGGTTTGCTGCAGTAAAGTGACTATAAAATAAGTGTACAATGGAGTACAGATTGTTTGCAATGGAAGTAGACTATAAAACAATGAAGCCAGGAATTAAACTAAGGATGTAAGCTTTTAAACAATGAATGACAGATAGTGTACAATGGATAAACATATGAAAGCAGAGAACATCATCATAGGAGTAATTGATAATGAGGTGTTGAGAATAGGAATAAGCTCTGTGGATTTCAAATAGGATATGCAGTATTATTAATATAGTTTAAATTATTGATTAAGCAAAGTAATACAAGGTATAGCGCTATAAAAGGAGTGGTGCTTTTTGGTGCAGGTAGGAACAGCCGCAATGGAGGAAATTTAAAAAAGCTATCTAATATATATTTTGCCTTACATTTATTTCTCTAAATAAACCTAAAACTTCTACATGAAAAGTATATACTTAATTGTTAGTTTGTATTTAATCGGTACAAATATTTGTATTGCTCAAAATATTTTACAAGAAGATTTTGAAGGAAATTTTCCACCCCCAGGATGGACTATTTATAATAATGGTATAGGTGCTAATTGGACTCAAAATACCTATAACTTTTCATTTAATGGATCATATTCTATGGAGTTGTATAGTACTTCAAATACAACTGATGCATGGGCTTTTACACCGAGTTTGACCTTAAATACCAATCCCGTTTATATTAGCTTTTGGGTACGTGTAAGTAATAGTTATTTTCCTGAAAGCCTTACGTTAACTATTGGAAATGGGAATGTTATGGCAAATCAAACTACCCTATTATTAGACAGTGCTAATATAACTAATACAACATACCGTAGATGGTCTGCTGTATTTTTACCACCATCAACTGGCAATTACAATTTTGCTTTTAATTGCAACAATTCCAGTACTGGTTCGCTTTTTGTAGATAGCATTACAATTAGTCAGTTACAACCAAATTGTACTGGTATGCAGCAAGGTGGTATTACGGTAGCTGAAGATTCTACTATCTGTCAAAATACTTCTTTTAATTTAACTGTTTCTGGTGGTTCTTCTGGTGTTTCTGGGCTTACTTATCAATGGTTAAGCTCATTGGATAGTATTAATTGGAATAATGTAATAGGCGAAACTAATATAGGATATTCTGTACCTTATTCTACCATATCTACGCCAACATATTTCAAAAGAAAAATTATTTGTAATAGTACAGATACTGTTTCTGTACCAATAAGAATTGGGATAAAGCCAAATTATTTATGTTTATGTAATCCTACCTATACCCCTAGTAGTGGAAATACGTGCCCCTACATTGATTCCATTAATATAATAGGTACAACATTGAATAGTGGCCCATTGAACCTACCTAATAATGCCTATCAATTTAATGCTGTTCCTACCTATCTTACTGCTGGTGGAATATATTTGATGTATATACATTTCAACACCATTGCAACTTCCGGTATATGGTTTGATTGGAATCAGGATGGAGTATTTGACCCAACTGAGTGGTCTTTGATATCTTCAGCTAAAACTGATGATACATTATTATTTGTTGTTCCACAAAATTCTATCTTGGGAAATACTTTGATGCGTATTAGAGTTGGAAATCCTGGAAGTCCTATATCTAGTGCAAATTCAGCTTGTCTTCTTTATCCTTGTGGTGAAACACTTGACTATGTAATAAACGTTCAAAGAAATACATTGCCAATAAATACAATACAACTAAAGGGTGAAATTGTTGGCAACAAAAACATTGTAAGCTGGAGTAAGCTGTTCGATTCAAATGATAAAGGTTTTGATATATTGCGAAGTAATAATGGGTTAACTTTTGAAAAAATTGGATTTGTTTCGAATACAAACAGCAATGAAAATACTACTTATCATTTTGAAGATAAACAACCATTAACAGGGAGTAATTACTATCAGTTAAAACTATTAAATAATAATGGCCAAATAATGTATAGTAATTTATTTGAATTGATAAATGATAATACTAAATTTATAATTAGCCCTAACCCAGCTAAAGACTATGTAACTATAAGTGGAGGGAATGTAAAGGAGGTGAGGATTAGTGATGCAAGAGGAAGGGTGCTTTTGGTAATTAGAGATAAGAGGGTGGATTTTAGAGGATTAGTAAATGGTGTTTATTATGTAGAAATAGAAACTTTAAACGGGAATCATGTTACCCAAAAACTTATCAAGTTACCATATTAGTTGTACTTTTCTTTTAGGAGTGGTTTATAATCTGTAGTAATGAGTGCCATTATAAGATGGAGAGTTACTAATTACTAACTTCCAACCCGATTTGCTGGTGAAGAACACCCGCACAGGCGGAAAAGTGGGGAATAAAAAGATAAGATGAAGAAAACTCTTTATAATCTGTTTCAAATGCATTATAAAGTCTTTCAAAGCCTATATAATTTGTTTCAAATGCATAGTAATCTCTTTCAAACCCCTTATAATCTGTTTCAAATGCATTATAATTTGTTTCCAGACCAATATAAGCTGTTTCAAATACATTATAATCTGTTACCAGACCATTATAAACTGTTGCAAATACATTATAATCTATTACCAGACCAATATAAATTGATTAAAAGGAATGTTGAGGAGGATTTAGCTTTATAAAAGATAAAAAATAATATTAATACATGATTAAATAGAAAATTATGAATTCCTGATATATAAAATAGCGGATATTACTCGTCTGTTGCTACAGAATAATGGGTAATGAATAAATGAAAATTGATAATTGGGGCGTAATGACGGGAGCGATGTATTTGTCTTTGCGTTAGTGCCAGCAGGGAATACCCTTTTTTGCCTAAGCTATTGAAATCTAAAGTTTTTTAATAAGGGCAAAAAAGGTAGGAAGAGCTGGAACGGCCGCTTGCGGAACGCCCAAAATTTAATTGACAATTGATGATGGAAAATTTATAATGAATACAAACAATACTAGAACTAAACATTTAATTTTCTTTAATGATGATTTTCTAAGATTCTTTTAAAAATAATTGCTCCATAAAATTCACTCATTAAATTTGGGGTTCTGTAAAAGAAACTTATATGAAAAAACTGCTTTATGTAACGGCATCATTACTGATGATTGGCTTTAGTTATCAATCTACTGCACAGACTACTTTGAAATTTAATTTCCCTAAAGGAAATGTAGTAATTTACAAATCGTTGAATACTATGAACCTTACTGTTAAGGGCAGTGGTATGAGTAGCGATATGAGTACTTCGAGCAATTTTACTTTTAAATCTCTGGGAGAGAGTGCAGGCCTGACGAATATAGAATATACTATGCTTAACAATAAAATGAGTAGTACAGGTGCTGCATCAATGAATATTAATTCGGATGATGAAATTACCGATTCTATCAGTACGCAGGGTGCTATAGCTTTGTTGTATAAAGAAATGTGTAATACCCCATTTGTAATTTACGTAAATCCTAAAGGAGAGGTGGTGCAGGATAAAGGCTTTAAAGAATGGATAAAGCTGCATAAGAAACAAATAGCCAATATGAAAGATGCTGCAGGCGGATCGTCGAAAGGCTCTTTTGATCAGAACACCTTTAAACAATCTTTCTCTTCTTTATTTAATATATTGAGCGATAAACCAGTGAAAGTGGGTAGTAAATGGAAAAAGAAGAATACCATTTCTGCCAGCGGTATCAGCATGAATTTTGACAATACTTATATTATTGATTCGCTGGATGAACATGTAGCGGTGATTAAAATTGTGTCGGATATATATGCTCATTCTGTAATGGAATCTATGCCAGATGTTTCCATTAGTATATTAGGAGAAGCTAAAGGTAGAATGTGGCTGGATGTGGCAACAGGAATGGTGATAAAACAAACTTCTGATGCTCATATTGAATCGAAACCCGAAGTAAAAGGAGGAGCTGGTGCTGGTATGGGCAACGAGATGCCAGTTACCATTATTGAAAGTAACAGTACCATTGAAGCAGCAAAATAGGGTCTGTTTGTAGCTAACTTAGTTAGTGTTGATTTCTTGTATTTTGAGGCAAAAATGACTGTTTTAACAAAGAAAATAAGTAAAATGACCTCTTTTATTGCATCAACCACTACATTTGCCTTCTTTTTTTAAAAAGTAAAAATTACTATAACGATGGCAACTACATCAGACATTAGCCGTGGAATGATTTTGAAGTTAGACGGTAGCCTTTATTCCGTAGTGGAGTTTGGCGAAAATAAAACAGCTCGTGCAGCCGCTAAAATATGGGCAAAGCTTAAGGGTGTTGACAATAAAAAAAGTATTGAAAAAACATGGAATAGTGGGGAAACAATTTTTCCTATTCGTGTAGAGAAAAGAACTTTTCAATTTCTTTACAAGGATGATACAGGTTACAATCTGATGAACAATGAAACTTTCGAGCAAATTGTTTTGGATGAAGTAATGATTGATGCACCTCAGTATTTAAAAGATGGTGCAGAAATATTTGTATTTGTTAATACCGATACAGAACTTCCAATAGGAGCAGAACTACCTGAAAAAATTGTTGTTGAAGTTACCTACTGCGAACCTGGTTTAAAAGGCGATACTGCAACAAGAGCTATGAAACAAGCTACAATTGATACAGGCACAACGGTAAATGTTCCATTGTTTGTAGAAGTTGGCGAAAAAATAAGAATTAATACTAAGACTGGAGATTACTTAGAAAGAGTTAAGGATTAATCAGTAAAAATCTCCTTCGAAAATATTTAAATATCGGTTTTATTTAATCCAATATTTAAAACTAATTATGTTTTTCGAAATCGATTTAGTTAATTTGCTTCTTGCTATAGAAAAATAAAGTACATACACAAAACTTTCCTGTTATGGATTTAAAACAAATTCACGAGTTAATAAAGATTGTTAACAAGAGTAATATCGGAGAAATTAGTATCGAGGACAAAGATGGTAAAGTAACCATCAAACAAAAGGAAGAACCTGCTGTTACAATTGCTCCTCAACAAGCACAAGTATATAACGTTCCTGCTGCTCATGCACCGGCTCCTGTAGCGGCGGCGGCTCCTGCTGTTTCAGCTGTAGCTCCTGCTGTACCAGAAGCAAAAGCAGATAACCTTATTACTATCAAGAGCCCAATGATTGGTACATTCTACCGTCGCTCTTCTCCAGACAAACCAAACCTGATTGAATTAGGTGGAGATGTAGCTCCTGGTGATGTAGTTTGTATCATTGAAGCGATGAAACTTTTCAATGAAATTGAAAGTGAAGTAGGTGGTAAAATTGTAAAGGTATTAGTAGAAAATGCTAGTCCTGTAGAATACGATCAACCATTGTTTTTAGTAGAGCCAGCATAAATAGCAATTAGCTAATGTGCTGATCTGCTAATTAGCTAATGAATACAATAATACAGTTCTTCATTTTGGGACGTTTTGTATTCAGAATATTTTTAAGTTCATTTTAAATAGTCTGGTATGCAAAACAGTATGATTGACAGGAATCCTATTCTGAAACTCACAATAGCGTTTTCGGTAATGATTGTCAATTATTGTGAAGAACTAAGGCTTACTAACAGATATATTATTGGTAATCAGCTTACAAGATCTGGAACATCCATCGGAGCAAATTGCTTTGAGGCACAGAATGGAGAAAGTAAGGATGATTTTATACATAAGATAAAGATTGCAGCAAAAGAAGCGGATGAAACGCAATACTGGTTACTGATTTGTAAAGCTGCTGAAAACTATCCAGATTGTGAAGCTCTTTCAAATAGACTAATTGAAATTCAGAAGGTTTTAAATAAGATAATATCAAGTAGTAAAGCCGTGAATAATTAATTTTATAACAAGCTAAGTGTATTGGTGTTCAATTAGTACATCAGCACATTAGCTAATTAGCTAATTAAAAAGTTATGTTTAAAAAGATATTGATTGCAAACCGTGGAGAAATTGCTTTACGTGTTATTCGTACCTGTAGAGAAATGGGTATTAAAACCGTAGCTGTTTATTCTACCGCAGATAAAGATAGTTTGCACGTACGTTTTGCCGATGAGGCAGTTTGTATTGGTAAACCTGCCAGTAGCGAATCATACTTATCTATTCCTAATATTATGGCCGCAGCAGAGATTACCAATGCTGATGCTATACATCCCGGTTATGGATTTCTGGCAGAAAATGCTAAGTTCTCTCAGATTTGTGCTGATCATGGTATTAAGTTTATCGGGCCTACTCCTGAGATGATCAATGCTATGGGAGATAAGATTACCGCTAAAGAAACCATGATTAAAGCGGGTGTACCTACTATTCCTGGTAGTGCAGGATTATTAAATAGTTTGGAAGAAGCTATTGATTTAGCAAAGAATCTGGTAGGCTATCCTGTAATATTAAAAGCTACAGCAGGTGGTGGTGGAAAGGGTATGAGAGTAGTATGGGAAGAAAGCGAAATGGAGCGTGCCTACAATACTGCTAAAGCGGAAGCTGGTGCAGCATTTAAGAATGATGGCATCTACATGGAGAAATTTGTGGAAGAACCTCGTCATATAGAGATTCAGATTGCTGGAGATCAGTATGGTACTGTATGTCACTTAAGTGAAAGAGATTGCTCTATTCAAAGAAGACATCAGAAGCTGGTTGAAGAATCTCCTTCTCCTTTCATGACTGATGATTTAAGACAAAAAATGGGTGAAGCTGCTATTAAAGCTGCTTCTGCAATCAACTACGAAAGCGTTGGTACCATTGAGTTCTTAGTTGATAAACACCGCAACTTCTACTTCATGGAAATGAATACCCGTATTCAGGTAGAACATTGCGTAACAGAAGAAGTAATTAGTTTCGATCTGATTAAAGAACAAATAAAGATTGCATTGGGTGAGCGACTTTCTGGTATGAATCACCTTCCTAAGATGCATGCTATTGAATGTAGAATTAATGCAGAAGATCCATATAACGACTTTAGACCTTCTCCAGGAAAAATCACTACGCTTCATACGCCGGGTGGTCATGGAGTAAGAGTAGATAGTCATGTATATGCAGGATACGTTATTCCGCCTTATTACGACAGTATGATAGGAAAGCTGATAACTGTTGCACAAACAAGAGAAGAGGCCATTAATACTATGTATAGAGCCCTTAGCGAGTATGTGATAGAAGGTGTGAAGACAACCATTCCTTTCCATCTTCAGTTAATGAAAAATGAAGACTTCATTGCGGGTAACTTTAATACGAAGTTCCTTGAAGGATTTACAATGAAATAAGGCTAATGTGCTAATTGAATACATATTACAACTAAAAAGAGGTAGACAGCTTTAATGTTGCTACCTCTTTTTAGTATATGTAATTTGTTCTTCTTATATAAACAGTCCATCTTTCATGTGTAGCGTTCTGTCGCAGCTGGCTGCAAGATCATCGTTGTGGGTTACTATTAAAAATGCCTGCTGATATTCGTTTCTAAGCTGAATCAGTAGTTCATGCAAGTGGCGTGCATTATCGCTATCCAGGTTTCCGGTAGGTTCGTCGGCAAATACAATATCGGGCTGATTTATCAGTGCCCTTGCTACTGCCACTCTTTGTTGTTCTCCACCACTTAAGGTAGATGGTTTGTGTTGCATTCTATCTCCCAGGCCCAGTCTTTCCAGTAATTCTGTAGCCCTATCCAAAGATTGTTTTTTTGATGTACCTGCAATCCATGCCGGTATACACACGTTTTCAATAGCCGTAAATTCGGGTAATAAATGATGAAACTGAAATATAAATCCAATATGTTTATTCCTAAATTTTGACAGTGCTTTATTGCTCAGCTTATTAAGGATAGTATTGTTTAATATTATATCGCCACTATCGGGTTTATCCAATGTGCCCAGTATATGCAGCAAAGTACTTTTACCTGCACCGGATGATCCCACTATTGCTACAATTTCGCCTTTCTCCATACTAAGGTTTACGCCTTTAACTACCTTCAGGCTGCCGTAGTTCTTAGTAATATTTACCGCTTTCAACATAGATTTATAATTAGTATTGCCCTATTCTACCGTACAATAGTACTTTCTTTAAATTAATTAATTAACAACTCTAACCAACTACTTCCATGAATTTACCGGTTCATCTATCTATAAAACCCAGTAAACAAAGGGATTATAGCAATAAAGCACGGTTAAAGTTAATAATATTTCCCGCTACAAATTAACAGCTTATGCAACTTATAAATAGTAGATTTGGAAAATTCGTTTATACGGTTACTTTTGCACAAAATTACAGGGTATGTTCTGGACATTAGAGCTAGCAAGTTACTTAGAAGAGGCCCCTTGGCCTGCCACAAAAGATGAGCTTATCGACTACTCTATTCGTAGTGGTGCACCTTTGGAGGTGATCGAAAATCTTCAGGAACTGGACGACGAAGGCGAAATATACGAAAGCATCGAAGATATTTGGCCGGATTATCCAAGTCAGGATGACTTCATGTTTAATGAAGACGAATATTAAAATCGATCTATTCTAAGTTAAAAGAGTAAATACAAGCGCACTTAAAATTAAGGTGCGCTTTTTTGTTTTTGGGAGGTGATAGAATAATACATTTATCGTGAATCATAAGGAATACAAGTTTCTGGTTACTGGTTTCAAGTAACTGTAGTATTTACAAAATGTAAGTGTATTTTCCTAACTCCTATCTTCTGGCTACCTTTTATTGCTATTATGCTTTTCGGCTACTAAGGGCTACTCCTACCAGGATGATGAGTAAGCTTAGAATTTCTATAAGGGATATATGATCGCCGAGTACTAATCCCCATGCAACTGCTACAAAGGGTATACCATAAGTGACCATGGATGCGAATACTGCTCCTGCGCTTTTCATTAGTTTATAGAAATAGATGGTTGCAAATGCAGTACCTATACTTCCTAATGTAAATGCTGCCGCTGTAGAGATATAAAATTGTGGGGTGGCATGCATTATCTGAGAGAAGAACCCTGTAGAATATAGAATAATAAAACAAGGTATTAGCAATCCTGTAAAAGCAAATGCTACTATATGAATAGAGGTAATTTCTTTCATAGTTTTATGTACCAAGTTTACATTTATACCGTATAAGAAAGTAGCTAATAATACTAAAAGGGAATAGCCCAGATCTTTAAATTCGAAATTGCCCTTTGGCATCAAAAGTAAAATCATCCCTAGGAAACCTACAGCTACACCTAAGAGTTGTTTGGTAGAAACTTTCATTTCAAAAAATAGAATGCCTACCAGTATCATGAACAGCGGTGTAAGAGCATTTAAAATTCCTACAATTGAGCTATCCAGTTTTGTTTCGGACAAACAAAATAGGTATGCTGGAATCATACTGCCAATAATACCTGAAATGAATACATATTTTCTTTTCTCAGCAGGAATCTGTCGATAAGATTTAATAAAAAAGGGGATCATGATTAATCCGGCACTCAATATGCGAATAGTAGCTACCTGGTAGGGCGATAAAGCTTTCATACCTTCTTTCATTAGCATGAAGGAACTGCCCCAAATTAAAGATAGCAATACAAATAGGCCCCAGCTGGAAAGCGATTGTTTCAAATTGAATGTTTGAGCAAAGATTAATAGGAATTGGAAAATTAAAAAATTAAAAAGGAATTTAAATGCCCAATATCTGTATTGTGGATAATGAGTAGTACAGAAGACAAGCTGTTTTTATACCTTTGATGGGTTATTTTCAAAGTAAGATATGAAATACAATCAGGCTACATTAAAAAAGATAGAAGACATACTTGGTCAGGCAAACTATGTAGTACGATATGAAAGAGGTACTTTTCAGAGTGGCTGGTGTGTACTGGAAGAGAAAAGGGTAGTAGTTTTGAATAAGTTTATTCAAATGGAAGGTCGTATCAATACATTGGTAGAAATTGTGCCTCAACTGGATATTAATTATGATTCGCTTACTCATGAGAGTCAAAAATTGTACGATGAAATAATAGAACAAAACAATCCTACCAATATACTTAAAGCATCGAAAGCTGACTAATAATAAATAACAGTGAACAATTCAACTAAAATTACTTTTCTGGGCACAGGCACAAGTAGTGGTGTACCTATGATTGGTTGTAGTTGTGCTGTATGTACTTCCACCAACCCTAAAGATAACCGACTAAGGAGCAGCATACTGGTTAATACGGAGGATTTTACTTTTGTAATAGATACCACTCCGGACTTTAGATACCAGATGTTGCGTAGTAAAACCAATACGCTGAATGCAGTTGTAATTACCCATGCTCATAAAGATCATATAGCTGGACTGGATGATATAAGGGCTTATAATTATCTTATGAAGGCCCCTATGAATGTTTATGCGAGTGCAATGACAAATGAGGCTTTGAAGAAAGATTTTTATTATGCTTTTGCCGAGATAAAATATCCTGGTGTTCCGGAAATAATACTGCATGAAATAGATGAAACTCCATTTACAATTGGCAATACACTAATACAACCAATACTGGTATGGCATCATAAAATGCCTGTGTTTGGTTTTCGATTTAATGACTTTACCTACATCACCGATGCCAACAGGATAGATGAGGATCAGAAAGAGAAGATTAAAGGATCGAAAGTATTAGTGCTGAATGCATTGAGAAGAGAGCCTCATATTTCTCACTTTACATTACAGCAAGCAATTGATCTTGCTGAAGAATTGAAAGTACCAGAGGTATACTTTACCCATATCAGTCATCAGTTAGGATTACACGATGAAGTTGAGGAAGAACTGCCGAGTCATATCCATCTTGCTTATGATGGATTGGAGGTGGAAGTTTAAGGAAACTCAGGGTAGAATATAGGAGTCAGCAGAATACACTTATACTTTTAGATAATACAGTTGCAAGTTTCTGGTTTCTAGTTACTGGTAATCGGCAACTTGTAACTTTTTGCATTCTTACGACTCAGACATCTTCTCATATTTAAACAAATCCATCATTCCCCACATTATTCAGCTACCTTACCGCATTATCTTTTAGGTATGAGGCGTAATAATCTTTTTAAACAGTACTTTAATTTCTCTAAGAATGAAACTAGGGGTGTTATAGTAACATTGGTTTTAATATCATTGTTATATATCATTCCATCATTCTTTCGCCCTACTTTAGTTACCATTAAAAGAGATACTATTATTGAAAAACAGATTCAGGATTTGTTTGATAAAGAAGAGGATGCTGACCATAATACAAACGATAATATTCCATTAGATTCTATCAAAATGTTTGTATTTGATCCTAATAAAATAGACTCTATTATCTGGAGATCTTTTGGAATTAATAAAAAGACTACTCATACCATTTTAAACTATCGGAATAAAGGAGGCTGGTTTAAAGATACAGGTGATCTGAGAAAAATATGGAGCCTTAAAAAAGAAGATGCAGACCGACTAATTCCATTCATTTCTATTGAAGCAAGGATTAATCCAAAATATCCTAAACCTGAATGGCTACAGAAAAAAGAGGATGTTCCTACTTACAACTCAGTTGACATTAATACAGTAGAAGCAGATAAATTTAAGAACATTCCAGGAATGGAATACCCCTTGCAATATACCATTGTAGCCTATAGAGAAAGGCTTGGTGGATTTTTAAATATTGAGCAGATAAAAGAGGCTAAAGGAATGCAGGATACTACCTTTATTAAAATACGCAAGTACCTTACAATAAGCACTGTACCCATTCATAAACTAAATATAAATACCGCAACGGATGATGATCTTTCGCAGCATCCCTATATCATTAGAAACATTGCTAAAGCTATCTTTATTTATAGATTACAGCATGGTAACTATCAGAAGATTGAAGATATAAAAAACATCCCCTTTATTAAAGAAGATGCTTATAAAAAGATTGCTCCGTATATATCTGTGGAATAATTTTAAATGTTGAATGTTTAATTGGAATACAAATATTCAACATTCAATACAATGTTTTATTTCCCTTCGTAAATTGCACCAGAGGTAGGTGTCTCGTTCAGTTGTATTTTGCAAAGCTGTGGCACCTGAGGTTTTATCTGATCCCAAAGCCAAACAGCTAACTTTTCGCAGGTAGGATTCTCTAATCCAGGCACATCATTAATTAGTTTATGATCTACTTTATCAATAATTGGTTTTATAATCTTCTTTACCACAGCAAAGTCACTTACCCAACCAAGATGTTCATCAAGATTATCTTCCAGATAAACCGTTAAGTGGTAGGTATGACCATGAATGTTCTTGCACTTATGACCGTCTGGTACATTAGGCAGGAAGTGTGCTGAATCGAAAGTAAACTGTTTAAATATCACCATGAGGCTGCAAAAATAAAGATTGATAGACGGATGGGCAAATTGTATTTTACTATCTACAGATATTACTTAGAACTTTATATCAATATTTAAAGGTTCTGTAGGCATTTTGCCAGCACTAATATATAATTGATTTGATGGATTTATATAATAGTAAAATGCAGATTGGCTATCCTTTGTTTGTAAAGGAATTTCTTTGCCATTAATATTTACAGAAACTGGTTTCTTATGCGCATTTACAATAAAATTAAATGGTAAAGAAGTCTGTGTTTTTTCTATAAATTCTGGCTTATCAATATTGAAATATACTTTTAAATGACCTTGATAATAACCAGTTGATTTTACATTTACTACAGCATATTTATTATTAGCTAAAGTATTCTTAGAGATGCCATTATCAAAATAATACTCTGACTTTGTTGGATAAGAAGAGAACCTATAATTAATATCAAAACTATTTTTAGATATGCTAACTAAAAAAGTTCCCGCTTTAACAAAAACAGGCAACGTAAAGTTACTTACATCGTACTCAATAAAGGTTCCACCTTCGTATTGTTTTAAATTTTTGCTATCATACCATCTATTCCCTTTAGGTAAATATACCGTTCTTGTTTTGGCTCCCTTTACTGTTACTGGTGCAACTAATAAATCGGCACCCCACATGTACTCATCTTCTATTTTACAGGCAGTTGTATCCTTTGGAAAGTCATAGTACAATGGTCGCATTAATGGTTCGCCATACTTGGCTTGTCTATAAGCAAGTGTATAATTATAAGGCATCATTTTATATCGGTCTTCAATTATTTGTTTAGCAATTGCTCTGTAAGGCGTATCTATCAAAGCAGCCTCACTTGGAAAACTAAATGCAGCCTTTTCTACTTCATATAAAGCCGTTCCATGCGGACGGAAGATAGGCGTATAAGCTGCAAACTGTAACCAGCGTACATATAGTTCATTATCTCCTTCACCACCCGCAAATCCACCGGCATCACTATGGGCATAAGGTATACCACTCATGCTCATTCCTAACAGATTGGTTAACTGTGCTCTTAGACCACCCCAGCTTCTGCTGACATCGCCCGTCCAAGGAAAAATACTATAGCGCTGACTACCTGCAAAACCAGAACGGTTTAAATGGAATAATCTGGTATCGGGATATTCTTTTGCATAATGTTCAAACAGATTCTTGTTCCAGTAATGCCCATATATATTATGTACTTCATCGGCTTTCAGCATTCTGTTTACCCCTAAATCTTTTGCATTGTGCAACATAGCAGCAGGATGTTTCTCTGGTTCTCCAAGATCGGTCCACCAGGCAGCAATTCCATTGTCTATTTGTTTCTTATAATGATAATTCCATATCCAGTTGCCTGCGTCTTTTCTAAAGATATCAATCAAACCACCTACACCAAAATAGAAGTCCGTAATCATGAATGGTTTGTTGTTGCTATCCTTTGCTAAAAAAGATTCAGAAGCATCAAAAGCCTTGGTATTCTTCAACATAAAAGGCTCAGTAATCAGCACGGTATTGATGTTATCTTTCTTAAAGTCAGCCACCATTTTATTAGGATTAGGCCACTTGGTTTTATTCACCCAGTCAAGGTTGCCCATGGTACCTTTTATGCTATCGCCAAACCAAAACAAATCGAAGATGATAGCACTTACAGGAATATCTGCAGCCTTCATTTTACCAGCTATATCTTTTACCTGAGTTTCACTGGTATAGCCGAATCTACTCATCAAATTTCCCAATGCCCAACGTGGAGGAAGTGGTTGTTTTCCGGTAAGACTTTGATAAGCCGTTAGAATTTCTTTATTATCTTTTCCAGTAATAATATATACGTTTAGTTCACCACTAATAAACCCTGCTTCCAGTATATCAGGATTGGTTTTACCTATATCAGCATACCCTTTTGAGGCATTATCGAAGAATAGTCCATAGCCATTGGAAGAAGTAAAAAATGGTACAGAATAATTAAGGTTATCAGCACCTTCTCCGTAACCATACCAGGGGTTGTTGTAGAGATTCAATTTATACCCTCTCCTGTTCAATGGCAAAGCTCTTTCGCCACCGCCATATATCCTTTCTGTTTTATTAAGTAAGAACGAGAAGCCTCTGAATTCATTGGTTTGATTAGTGCTTACTATTCTTGCATTTCCTATTTTAATAGTATCCCCTTTCTTGCTAAAAGGAATATTAAAACTATTAGTTGGAGATAGAATTACGGCATCCGTTATATTTTCATTAGTAGTATAATCATTCGGCTGAAAAGTAAGTTTGAAAATGTTCTGACCATAAGCCAATACAGTAACCTTTCCATTTTTATAATCGAAATGTTTGGTAGGATTAAAATCTACAGGTTGAGCAAAAGCATTCGCCAACATCAATAAACTTAATATGAAACAGCAAAATAATTTATTCATATAAAAAATATTTATTCAATTTAAATGTAGTAGGTTAAGTGGAATGTTATAATTAAAAATGAAACATTAGAATGCGATGTTAATTGTAATTACTATATGGCATCAAGAAGTTCATCTAACTATTTATCAGTCTTCTCCTCTGTATTATTGCTGATAAATTTTTCCAGAAACGAAGTAGTCAGTGATACTATCACACTAAATAGTAAAGCTGCTATCCAGTCTCTGACAATAAAATCGTCTACAATCTTGGAAGTCAACTCTACCATAAATACATTTATGACTATAAAGAATATTCCAAAAGTAAAAACAGTAATAGGTATAGTCAGCAGTATCAGAATCGGTTTGATAAAACTATTTAAAAGACCAAGCATCAACGCAACCATTATAGCACTTATAGATCCATTTACTGTAATTCCATGATTCTTTAATAAGTATCCTGCCAGTAATACTGCTAATGATGTTACTAAAGTTTTAGTGATAAAGCGCATATATAATTTATTAAAAAACTAAAGCCCAATTGAATTAAAAAAGTTTAAGAGGCTCAAGTAGTCGAAAAGTTTATTTACTAAAGTCAGGCTTCCTTTTTTCTACAAAAGCACTTACACCCTCTTTCATTTCATCTGTTTGAAAGCATTCACCAAATGCTTCTGCTTCTATCTGATACCCATTCTTTGTTTCATCGAAAACGGCATTTGCAGCAACAATACAATGCGCTATAGCATTAGGTGATTTAGTGTTTATTACTGATAAAATTTCAGTAGCCTTTGGTAATAATTCGCCTTCGTCTACTACATAATTTACCAAGCCAAGATTCAATGCTTCTTCAGCATTTATCATAGCAGCTGTAAACAATAATTCCATTGCTTTGGCTTTACCAATCAATTGTACTAAACGTTGTGTAGCACCATATCCAGGTATCAATCCGAGATTAACTTCGGGTTGCCCAAACTTTGCATTTCTGGCAGCAATTCTAAAGTGACAACTCATGGCCAACTCACAACCACCACCTAGTGCAAATCCATTTACTGCAGCAACTACAGGCTTTGAACAGTGTTCTATCTTAGCAAATACCTGATGTCCTCTTAGTGATAATGCTTTACCCTGATCTGGTGTAAAGTCTTTAAACTCCACTATATCAGCACCAGCAACAAAACTTTTTGACCCAGCTCCGGTAATAATCACAGAACGTATTTCAGCGTTAGTATACACCTCTGTAAATACAGTATCTAAATCGTCGAATACCTGTTTGTTTAAAGCATTTAATTTATCGGGACGATTAATAGTGATGGTGAGAATATGATTACTTATTTCGGTTAATAATGTCTGATACATATTTTGATAAAGTAAAAAGTAAAAAATGACGAATTAGAAATTCCGATGAGTAGAAACCCACTCTTTTATATAGTCTGCTATATCAGTTGTTTCAGTACCTGGAGGAAATAATTTACCTACGCCCATATCATTTAGTTCTTTCATGTCTGCTTCAGGAATTATACCGCCACCTGTAAGTAGTACATCGTTCATTTCCTTTTCTTTCATCAATGCAATAATCTTAGGAAATACGGTCATGTGTGCACCACTTAGTATACTAACTCCTATAGCGTCTACATCTTCCTGCAATGCAGCATTTACAACCATTTCAGGTGTTTGCCGAAGGCCGGTATAGATTACTTCCATTCCTTTATTTCTTAATGCTGTTGCTATTACTTTAGCGCCTCTATCATGTCCATCGAGGCCTACTTTAGCAACTAATACCCTTAATGGTCTTGAAGATTTTGTATTCATGCAATCAATCTTTTGGATTGTAAAAGTAACAACAAAAAGCAATTACTAATTGAATTGTTTTCTGTCCATAGCTTGTTTTCGGCTAATAGCAGCCTGACGCAATGCTTCATTTTGTTGCCCATCGGGCACTGAATATAAAGTAATTTTAAGATTACTTATTCTGGTAAAAGGAAGGGTAATATCATCCATCTGATCACCTAATTTAAAGTGTTTATAAACCGGATCATCTGCACTGGTTGAATTTCTGGATAACAACATAATTACTTTTATGTCCATGGTTTCTGGTATCCATAAATTGTAAGAACCATTAAGACAATAAGCAAAAGGCAAACCAATTTTATTTCCAAAATAATTCAACCCTCCTGCTACTCCATATTCATCAGATAGTATTAAAGTGTGAGACTTATCATCGTCTGTAAGGGTGCTATAAATACGCATAGTTCTATCGGTAATATCTTTCCAACCAAGCATATCAGCAAAATCCTGTGGCAATGCATGATTCTGTTGATCATCCCATCTTAATATACCTGTTGTTGTAAAGTGTTTTGTTTGATACAAATCTGCTAAAGGCTCTGGTGGAAGAAAAGGCACCGCTAATCCAGCAACGTATAAGCCAAATAAAGTAGAAAAGGTAATGAGTCCATATCGAATAAACTTCATGTATTTACGGGTGATTCTATCAAAATTATAGGCCCCTAATGCAATCAATCCGGGATAGGCATTTAAAGCATAGCTGCCTTTGGCGTGTATATTAATTAAGAATATCAAACTGAATATAAATGCAGTTAGAATGAAGACATAATTAATTAATCCTTTTTTGGTCAGAATTATATAGAGTATACCCATTATCCATAAATAAAATACTGGCAAGAGCAAAAGGAATTGATTATTAAGAAAATCTTCAGAAGATAAATTCCGGGAATAATTATCCTGCATTTCCTGTATCAGATTTCTAATAGGAAAACCATGTTGCGATTGCCATATATAAAGAGGGGAAACAATTGCAGCTCCAATAATTAAAGCAAGATAAAAATGATAGTTGATATACATTTTTGCTTTAGCGCTAAACAATACGCCAATCAGTAAAGCAACTATATAAAAGCCCAGCGTGTACCGACTTAAGATACCCAGAGCAGCACTTACAGCAAACAGGTATAACCAGTAGCTTTTCTCGGAAAGGATATACTTCAGTAGCGTAAGTACCATTGCAGCCGAAAAGAACAAATCGAGAAAAACCGGACTAAGAATATAATGAATTCTAAGAATTGAAGTTAGAACATAAGCCATAAAAACCAGAAACACTGCATAAGATCTGCCACCAAAGGCTACAGCAATTTCGCAGGTAATGTAGAAAGTTAGTGCACCAAAAAAAGAAGGCCAGAACTTTATCCAAACAATATTGTTACCTAATGCCTTTGTAATAAAGGCCAGACCAGCTATCAATGGAGGATTTTCGTAATAGCCCCAATCGAGATGATTTGCCTGATCTAAATATAAATACTCATCATGATGTGGCTGATACACTCCATGCTGAAATATATACGGTATAAGAAATTTAAGGACAGCCAGAATAATAATCAGGAAACGAATGTTCTTCATACGACGACTATTTGGATATTTGCAAAAATCGTCAAATTGTTTTGAATAATGCAATAATCCGGTAAATACTTTTACTTCATGATAAACGAACAATACAATATTATATTATTTGATGGAGTCTGTAATTTGTGTAATGGCTTTGTAAAGTTTATTATTCATCAGGATAAAAGCAGTAGGTTTAAGTTGGCTTCTTTACAATCGGCAGTAGCAATTGAATTACTTGAAAAGGGAGGATTTTCTAACTTTCCCAACAATTCCATTGTTTATATTTCAGCAGAAAAAGTATACTTCAAATCAACAGCTGTACTATGTATCCTTAAGCAAATGGGCTATCCATGGAAAGTATTATATGCATTTATTATTCTCCCTCAATTTATAAGAGATGGCTTGTATAATATAATTGCAAGAAACCGTTACAGAATATTTGGTAAAAGAAATCAATGTATGATACCAAGTGATAACATTAAAAAGCGGTTCTTATAATAGCTTAATACTCTATTATTCTAAATAGCTCTACTGAATAAATTCTTTTCTGAAGGTTGTACATTTCTTAATAAATGCAGATCGAATGCCTTGCAGATGTTTCTGATAAAATGACGGCCCAAAGCGGTGACTTCCAGGTGTTGTTCATCAAATACTACCAATCCATCCTGCTTTAAAGATTCCAGTTCGGGGAATGTAAAGGCTTCTAACAAGGTTAAATCTTTCTCCTCAAAGTTGGTTTTACCCATACAACTTACCTGCAGAATATATTTTCGGAAAGTAACATCTTCTTCAGACAAGAAGTAACCTTTAGTTACGGGCAACTCATTGTTTTCAATAGATTGATAATATTCATGTATAGTCTTATGGTTTTGAGCAAATGCTATACCAAGATCACTAATACTGGAAACTCCCAGCCCAAGTAACATTTCGGTACCTTGTGTAGTGTATCCCATAAAATTACGATGCAGCTTTCCTTTTTGCCATGCTAAAAATAAATCATCTTCAGGGAGCGAAAAGTGATCCATACCAATATCATGATAACCATTCTGCATAAGCAAATCTTTGCCTAAGCAATAGAGTTTCATTTTTACATCGGTAGTAGGAAGATCTTTCTCATCAAATAATCTTTGTCCTCTGCTCGTCCATGGAACGTGGGCATAGCTATAAAAAGCAATTCTATCGGGCCGTAAAGTAATACATTGATTAATTGTTTTTTCCATGCCTTCAAGTGTCTGTAAAGGAAGGCCATAAATTAAATCGAAGTTTACAGAAGAATATCCTATCTCTCTTGCCATTTCTACCGCATTCACCAGGTTCTCGAAAGGCTGAATTCTGTTGATTACAAACTGCACTGTAGGATCGTTGTCCTGTACGCCATAACTTACTCTACGAAAACCCAGATTGTATAAAGTTTGTAAATGTTCCCTGCTGGTATTATTTGGATGTCCTTCGAAACTAAACTCCTGATTATCGGGAATAATAGCTTCGTTGAAGATAGATTGTAATAATTTTTGAAGATTCTCAGGAGAAAAGAAAGTTGGCGTACCACCACCCAAATGTAGTTCAGCAATTACCGGCTTCTCCTTCATCATGGCAGTGTACAGTTTCCATTCTGTAAGAATTGCTTTCATGTATTCTTCTTCCACATCGTGATTGGTAGTAATCTTTTTATTACAACCACAATAAGTACAAAGCTTTTCACAAAAAGGGAGATGCAGGTATAAGCTAATACCCGTTTTACTGTTTACAATAGTGAACTGTTTTGAAAATGCTTGTTTCCATTGATCTACTGCTATATTTTCTTTCCAGAATGGAACAGTAGGGTAACTGGTATAACGAGGTACCTGTACATTATATTTATTTAGTAAATCAACTGAAACGTTCATATTGCATTATTTAACTGGAATGCAAAGCTATTGGAGGTGAAGAAGTAAAATACTGACATTGGTTAGGAAAAAGGAAAGGATTGTCATTTAAGTTTCAGAAAATCATAAATAAATATTTATTTATTTTCATGGGAGATTAGAAGCGATAACTCGTTTATTAGTATTTTTAAATGTAATTTTGAATAAAATAGCAAGTATGCCTGTTATATCAATGTTTTATGGAATTATCATTTCTATGTATTTCTTAGACATAAAACAGCATAATGTTCCACATATTCATGTTCGTTATTCTGAAGATAGTGCTGTTTATCAAATACCTGATGGAATATTACTGGAAGGAGAACTACCTTCCAATAAACATAAACTGGTTGTTGCCTGGATAGAAATTCACCATGAAAGTTTAATGGCTGACTGGGATTTAGCAGTATCGGGTAATCCCATATTTAGAATAGATCCTTTAAAATAATTATAAAATGAATCCAAGAGTAATTAATGTTGAATATAAAAGTCCATATAAGTTGAAGTTGTACTTCAATAATAATGTTGTAAAACAATTTGATTTATCTCCCTATCTACAGTATCCTGTTTATCAGGCACTAAAAGATGAAGCATTTTGCAGTAAAGCAAAAGTTTGGAACGATACCGTTATATGGGACGATATGGTTGATTTTGACCCCGATACCCTTTACTTAGAATCTGAACCAATTTCTGATTAAGCAGAAGTGTAATTATTTTAACCCAGATGCTTCAATGCCTCTCTTTTACTTAAGGGTGCCAACGCATTATTTTCTACAAATTCTTTAACCCAAGAAGGGTTTGTTTTAGCATACTCTCTCAATGACCATCCAATAGCTTTCTGTAAAAAGAACTCTTTGCTTTTGCTACATTGCAATATATATTTCGACAGCAGTACAGTATCTGTATCCTTTTTGTAGGATTTCTGAAACATGATACTACAACGTTGCAACCAGAAGTTATTTTCTGTTGTATTCCACCTTCCTGTAATGGGTATAATCTGTTGAGGATACAATTTAAAATAAGGACCAAGATGTAAAGAGAAAATAGTATCTACGGAATCCCACCAGCTTTTAGACGTAATCAGGTATTCGAAGAAAGAGATTATTTCTATTGTCCACAGCTTTTTATGCTTTGCTACCAGTTCAATTGCAACGTATTGATATTCCCTTTCAGGTAATTCCCAAAGCTCTTTAGCACAGGCAATCAGTTCTTTTTCTGTATGAAAAGAATGTTGTTTAAATATGGCAGTCTTAAGTGCTCTACGGAGAGGCGTTTGTAATCCTACAAACTCAAACTGATTGCGTAGATAAGCCTTTGCTCCAGCAGCAATTTTAGGATAAGCATTGGCAGTAAATGCCTTAATAATATCTTTTGTAAGTGAATGCATGTTGAACAGTTTAAATAGTTCAAAAGGTTTAAAGGGGTTTAAAAAGTTAATACAAGCTATATTTTATTATTACAAATAAACTGTATTCTCCTGACTCCTATATTCTAACTCCTATCTCCCCTTGTATTAACTCATCATCTTAGCAAAGTCATCAAAAAGATACCTTGAATCGTGAGGACCCGGAGTAGCTTCGGGATGGTATTGTACCGAGAATGCAGGCTTGTTTTTTACCCTGATTCCTTCTATGCTATTATCATTCAGATTAACGTGGGTAATTTCTATTTCAGGATGATTATTCACTTCTTCGGGTACTACTCCAAAGCCATGATTCTGCGTAGTAATTTCGCATAATCCTGTTACCAGATTTCTTACAGGATGATTCAATCCTCTATGACCATGGTGCATTTTGAAAGTAGCAATATTATTTGCGAGAGCAAGTAACTGATGACCAAGACAAATACCAAAAACAGGTTTATTTTCTGCCAGTATTTCTTTAATAGTTTCTACTGCATAAGGCATGGCAGCAGGATCGCCAGGACCATTAGACAGGAAATATCCTGTTGGATTAAATTCCTGTAATCTTTTAAAAGAGGTTTTTGAAGGATGCACTCTAAGGTGCATTCCTCTATCGGTCATGCACTTTAAGATATTTTGTTTAACACCAAAATCCAGTACAGATACTTTTAGTGGAGATGCAGGATCGCCCAATTCGTATTCTTCTTTGGTAGATACCATTCCTGCAAGTTCTAAACCAGCCATATCAGGACAATCATTCAAAACTTTTCTTGCTTCTTCCAGATCGGTAATCTCGGTAGAAATAAGACAATTCATGGCACCTTTATTTCTAATGTGTGCTACTAAAGCCCTGGTATCAATACCGGCAATAGCCACCAGATTTTGTTCTTCGCAATAGTCCAGTAAAGAACCATCGGCCATGTGGCGACTATATTTACTTTCCAGATTACGGGCAATCAGTCCATTAATAGTTACTGACTTACTTTCAACATCTTCTTTTTTTACGCCATAATTACCAATATGAGCATTATTCATAATCAACACTTGACCTGTATAACTTGGATCGGTAAAGACTTCCTGATAACCTGTCATACCAGTATTAAAACAAATTTCGCCGGTTACGGTACCTGTTTTTCCAAAGGATTGGCCATAAAAAACGTGCCCATCCTGAAGCATCAAGATAGCAGAAGGAGTATTTACAGATGTCATTTTGTAATATTGTGTTCTATTAGAGAAATGTAGAAAGTAGGGCAAAAATAAGGGTATAGATTATTAAGGCACTATAAAATCTCTCCCCATTTTATAACATTTAAAATAGAATAATATGTTGCTGTCTTTATTATTCTTTCTTATAATGGAAGTACCATTATTTAAATAATTACTTTGAAGATAGAAGAAGGATAAATAGGCTGGGAAATAGCAAAGAATATCTTGGAAATCCTCCAGAAGAAGTTTTCCGTAAGAAAGTAAATGCTGTAAACAATCCTTAAGAGCATGTTTTTCATCGGTAAGAACCAGTCCGAATGCGCAAGATGCTTTCCGTACTATGGAGAAACCTTTCCCTAATACGGGGAATTCCATCCGTCCTCGGGAATATGTTTTCCGCTTTATGGGCAATACTTTCCGCCCTCGGGGAGACCTTTTCCGTACTAGGGCAGACCCTTTCCGCCCTCGGGGAGATGCTTTCCGTCATCGGGGAGACCTTTTCCATCGTCGGGAATATGTTTTCCGCCATGGAGTAGATGTTTTCCGTCGGCGAAAACCCTTATCCCTATTGAGTTTTTACTTATTCAGCTAATTTCTATATTATAAAATGTAAGTAACAACCTTTTACCGATTTGTATGAAATATTGCTGCAAAACGGTTTATATTATCTATCAAACATTATTAAATACAAGTAGGATTGCAATTGTGTAAAAACTAGCATCCAGAATAATATTATTGAGATAACAGTATCCACACAGAATAATATATAGTTTCGGGCTGTTATTAATACTTTAAAACCTTCCATTTAAAAGCATCTTTTTGTTGAGTAAAGTCATCTTGTTTAAAATAAGAACTATTCTTAACAAGGAAATATTGAAACACAGAAGTGCTAAAATTTTAATTCCGTTGAACGTGTTTTAAAAGTAGTTAACAGAATTTTGGTAGCAAACAGTAAACTATTTAGTAAATTTGAATCGTTAGTTATATACAAAATCTATACAATGAAAACAGTATTAGCCATTCTTGCAATCCTTATTATCCTCGGGGGTAGCTTTAATTCCTGTACAAAATCCACCGTTAATAATAATTATACCGATACAGTTATACTTCCAACCCATCCAGGTATTGTTGGTACCACTACCGTAGTTGGTGATACTACTTTAATTAAGATTGATGATATTACTATTCATTATTTTAGTACCTCGCCTTGTGGGTTCAGCAACGAAACATTTTATTTCTGGGTTACTTCTCCAAGCTTACCTGCCAATACTAAACTAAATTGGTTTTATGGAGATGGTAATCAGGATTTAGGTACACAATTGGGTACCTGGGCAAGTCATTTATATAATTCAGGCGGAAAACGAACTTTAATATTGCAGGTAACTATCAATGGATCCATTGTTACTACCATTACTACTACAATTGTAGCATGGGGGCAAAATGTATCTCCTACGGCAAGTTTTTATACTGGTTTAAACAATGTAGAAGATCAAAACTGGGTTGCTTTCAACAGCACATCATCTGTAGGTTCGGGTGCAATTGTTAGCTATCAGTGGGATTTTAATGACGGCAGAAACGATACTACTTCTATGGCTTATCATGAACATTATTTCCCTAATGTACCTCAGGATAAAACCTATAAAGTAAAATTAACTGCCGTAAGTCAGGCGGGTTGTAAGGGTAGTATCACGCAAGATGTTACTGTGCCTGCCAGTTATAATCTTCCCTGTAGTTTTACGTATTCCAATTCCAATCCTTGTAAGCCCAATATAGAACAAACTTATTTTACCGCCGACATTACTGGCATGCCTAGTGGTGTAAAATATTACTGGGATTTTTCTGATGGAATAGTTGATTCTACCCGTAACTATACTATAGGACATAATTTTATATATCAAGGTACAAAAGCAGTTGTTTTAAAGATTAAACTAAACGGTAGAACTTTATGTAATGCCCAGTATCCAGTAACGGTTCATGGCAGTACAGCAACACCTACAGCATATATTACACAGGTGCAAAGACAAGGGACTAACGATTTCTTCTTCAATAGTAGTTGTACCGCAAGCGATAGTTATACTGTAAAACAATATAACTGGGACTTTGGGGATGGTACTGTAGATAATAGTAATAATCCAACTGCTGCGCATGTATATTCTCAATCGGGAACTTACAATGTTTCTGTTAAGGCTACTATTATAGAATCGGGTTGTTCTACTACCTATACCAAAACTGGTGTTATCGTTTATTAATCTTAGATAAGATGTTCCATTTAAAAAGAATTTTTCTTGTTTATTGTACCATACTGCTGATAGTTTCATCGGTAGTAATACAGTCCTGTTCTAAAACGGATGTTGCTTCTCCTGTTGTAAACAATTACATTACTCCTGATACGCTTATTAATGGCACCATTAAATTCAGAGATTCTGCACATAGTATAAATCAGAATGGACTAATCCTACAATATATCAGCTCTTCACCTTGTTATCCAAGTAATGAAATATTTTTCTTTACAGCAATTCCCAATGGTATAGATACTACAGGCGTTACCTACTCATGGTATATTCAGGATGGGCAAGATCATTATATTCTTACAGGCAAAAAGATTCAGTATTTATATAATACTGCTGGTGGATCGAACTATGTAAAAGTAGAGGCATATAAGAATGGGAATATTATAGATAGTGTTTCCACCAGTGTTACTGCTTATGGGCAGCGGGCAAATAATAGAGATGTAGGTTTTCAGATGAATTATGCTACCACTACCAATAAACGGTATGTTGCATTTAATAGTACTGCACAAAACCCTTTGGATGGTTATATAAATGCGCTATACTGGGATTTTGGCGATGGCAGTTCTGATGGTAGTAATAACAAATATCCCAATCATACTTTTCCTTATATCCCTGCTGATATAAATTATAAGGTAACATTATATGTAAATAATAATGCCAATTGTAAGGATAGTGTAGCGCATACAATATTAGTACCTGCTTCTTATTCGCTACCTTGTAAGTTTAACTATAGTAGCAAGAATGCCTGTACTACAGGAGAGATTTTTACTTTTAATGCCGATACAACAGGAGTGCCTAAAGGCGCTGATTATATCTGGGATTTTCATGATTTTTCTACCGGTATAAAAGGCAATCCTATTACCCATCAGTATGCTACCCCAAATAGGTATCAAATTTCTTTACTGATAAAATATCATGGAGTAGAGGTTTGTAATTATACCGATACCAACTTGTATGCTGTAGGGCAGAATATAAAGCCTTCAGCCTACTTTTATGGTGCTCCCAAAACCGCAGATAGTTCGTACTGGTTCTTTAACGACCTAACTACGTTTAATAATGGCGGTTTTCTGGATGATATTTTGTGGGATCTGGGTGATGGAAACACACGTCATCCAAGCAAGTATAGTCCAAGTCTGGATTATCAATATGCTATCCTACCTACCAGAAAAACATATACTGTAAAAATGCTGGTAACAGCTATTTCGGGCTGTAAAGACAGTAGCTACTTTAAGGTAACTGTTCCAGGGAAATAAATACTAATGTGATAATTTAAGATTCAGCTGAAGTGCTAATCTAATAGCCAATACAGTAGACAAAGGTTGTTATACTAACGAAAACTTGATAATTGTTGATTTATTAATGCGTAAATCCGTTAATTCGCTAATCCGATAATTTGAATTTCCCTTACCCATTAATTCTGATAGAAGTAATTACATACTTTCCTTCTTTGTTTTTCAATAGAATGGTAATATTGTAGTTCTTGGTTTTTCCGGTAATCTTTCCAGCAATATACATGGTGCTTACTGCTTCTCTTTGGGAGATAAGTTCGAAACCGGCAATATTATTATCGCTATAAAACGACTTTAAAATCACCCCTGCCTGATTCTTACTTACATTCTTGATTTCGTCTTTACCCGGTAAAGTAAAATCAATCAGATTGTCGAAATAAGAACTTATTTCTGAAGTATTAGAGGTTTTAAACGCCTTAATTATATCATCTGCAGGTGTAGTAGTATTCAATACAAACGACATGGTAAGAATACTTATAATTGATAAAAAGGATGCTATTTTCATGATCTTAATTTGTTGTTCTATTATAAAAAGTAACCAAAACTATGCCAAACTAATAACAATAAACACAAATGGAAACAAATATTAATCAGGGAATACAGGGAGATAGGAGACAGGAATCAGGAGATAGAATAACTTATATCCCTTTTATCGGAGCAAATGGAAGGTGATAAAACTAATACCATAGGCTAATAAAGTCATATAAGCGAACTGAAAGGCTGGCCATTTCCAGCTCTTTGTTTCTCTTTTTACAACTGCCAGTGTGCTCATACATTGCATAGCAAATAAATAAAACATCATTAGCGATAAGGAGGTGGCTAAAGAGTATACTTTTTTACCTTCATCATCTACCTGCGCCTGCATCTTTTCTCTTAACGACGATTTGTTATTTTCTTCCACACTATACAAGGTGGCCATGGTGCCTACAAATACTTCTCTTGCTGCAAAGGAAGATATTAGTGCAATGCCTATTTTCCAGTCGAACCCTAATGGTTTTATGGCAGGTTCAATTGTTCTTCCCATAATACCGGCATAGGAATGTTTTAATTTTTCGGAAGAAAGATTTCTTTGTAATGAATCTTTTTGCAATGGATGTTGTGCTATTTCCTGCTGATATTTCTTTTCTATTGATGCAAAAGAATTGCCCGGACCATAACTGGATAAAAACCATAATACCAGGCTGATAATCATGATAATTTTTCCTGCATCCATTATAAATACCTTTACCTTTTCGAACATGGTAATATAGATATTCTTTAGCTGCGGCATTCTATAAATAGGAAGCTCCAGTATAAAAAAGCTCTTCTCTTTTATGTGTACAAACTTGCTGATGATATAGCTTACTACTAATGCACCAAAGATGCCGGTAAGGTATAAACCCATCATGACTAATCCTTGCAGACTAAGAAATCCCAGGTAGTATTTGTTTTCTATAGATAAGGAGATAAGAATGGTAAATACTGGTAAGCGGGCGCTACAACTCATTAATGGAGTAATGAGAATAGTAAGTAACCGTTCCTTTTTGTTTTCAATGTTTCTGGTAGTCATGATGGCAGGAACTGCACAGGCAAAGCCACTGATCATAGGCATGAGGCTTTTACCGTTTAGTCCGGTTTTGCGCATCAGCTTATCACTCAGAAAACTTATTCTGGCCATGTAGCCACTGTCTTCCAGAATAGTTATTAATCCGAAGAGAATCATTATCTGTGGAACAAATACAACTATTCCACTAAGGCCAGCCATGATACCTTTTGTAAATAGATTGCTCCACCAGGTTTCGGGCAGAAAGGCATCTACATAGTTGGTAAGGTTATTAAAGCCAGCTTCTATCCAGTTCATAGGATATTGTGCCAGCCAGAATACACTCTGGAATAAGGTGAATAATACCGTAAGTAAAATCAAGTATCCCCAGAAACGATGCAGTAGAACATTATCTATTTTATCGGTAAATATCTTTTTATCCTCGGGATGAGGCTCTACCACATTCCTTTTTATCAGCTCTCTTATCTTCTGATAACGCATCAATACATCATCGGCCTGCGTTTTAATAGGATTAAAGTTATTGTTCTTCTCTACCTTTTCAATATTTTCCTGCAGTTGATCATTTAAAGGAAAATGCTCATGATTAATTAGGTAATGTATTGCCCGGTAATTTGAAGCACCCGGAATCAGCTGCTGTAATTGATGAATAGAATCTGGAGCAATAGACTTTACATCTATAAAATCGGGCTTCGGCTGGTACGTTTCTACCGAATTACAAATTTGAGTGATTACTTTTTTAAAGTTGGAAACCCCTTTATTCTTTCTTGGGTTAACGGCAACTACCGGCACGCCGAGATCTTTCTGTAATCCATCAATATCGATGATGATGCCTTTGCTTGCGGCAATATCATTCATGGTTAATACCAATACTACTGGTATCTTGAGATCAAGAATCTGACTACAGAACAGCAGGTTTCTTTTTAAGTTACTGGCATCGGCCACCAGGATAATAATATCAGGCTTTTCCAGATCATCTTCGTGCATTAAAACTTTGTAAGCCACCCATTCATCGCTACGGCGAGGATAAAGGGAGTAAGTGCCTGGTAAATCAATCAGGTTGGCCGTTATCTGTTCATTAACCTCGAGTGTACCAGTCTTTTTATCAACGGTAACTCCGGGAAAATTGCCCACCTTTTGATTCAATCCTGTAAGGAGGTTAAACAAAGATGTTTTACCACTATTCGGATTGCCGACCAATGCAATATGGAAGTTTTTTTTATTCACAAAGAGCCGCAAATGTAATAGGTTAATAATGCTAAAGATTACTATTTGAGGAAAACTGCTTATACAATCAGGAAATCGTTTAGTAGGATATAAGAAAGGCGAATATCTGAATTAGTAAATGACAAACACCCAATCTCCGTATTTTCGCATCGCTGTAAAAGCATTCTAACATGAAAAAATTTGTAGTTCCCAACATCTATAAGAGCGATATTATTTCGGCTATTAAAACAAAAAGAAAGGAGGAAGATAAACTTAAGAAGGATTTTAGTCCTACCCTTCTGGATCTGGGAACAGTACAGATTTATCTTGCCCGTCATTTTGGATTTTGTTATGGTGTAGAAAATGCTATAGAAATTGCCTTTAATACCATTGATGAGAATCCTGGCAAAAGGATATTTCTTTTAAGCGAAATGATTCATAACCCACAGGTAAATGCTGACTTGAAAGATAGAGGCATAGTTTTTTTACAAGATACTTATGGCAAACAGATTATCCCTTTTGAAGAAATTACTGGTGACGACATAGTATTGATTCCTGCTTTTGGAACAACACTTGATATTGAAGAGAAGCTAAGAAATAAGGGTATTGCAGTTGAGAAATACAATACTACCTGTCCTTTTGTAGAAAAGGTATGGAACAGAAGTCAGCAGGTTGCCATTAAGGGTTATTCTATTATTATTCATGGCAAACCAAAACACGAGGAAACCAGAGCTACATTTTCTCATGCTGCCTCTTTTGCGCCATCTGTAATTGTAAACGACATGAAGGAAGCAGAACTTCTTGCTATGTATATTACCGGTAAGAAATCTTCGGCAGAGTTTGAGGTAGATTTTAAAGGGAGATACTCTCCAGGTTTTAATGTGGAAACCGATTTACAAAGAGTGGGTGTTGTAAATCAAACTACCCAGTTAGCATCCGAAACCCAGGCTATTTCTGATTATATAAAGCAGACTATTATTAGTTATTATAACCTAACAGAAGTAACCATCTCGGAAAGGTTTGCAGATACCAGAGATACACTTTGTTATGCTACCAACGACAATCAGACCGCTGTAGCAAAGATGCTGGAAACGCCTTCCGATATTGCTATTGTAATTGGTGGGTATAATAGTAGTAATACTTCTCATCTGGTAGAATTATGCGAAAAAAAACTACCTGCCTATTTTATCAATTCAGCTAACGATATTATAAATCAATATACTATTAATACCTGCAACTGGAGAACGAAAGAAGTAACTACAATAGAAAACTTTATACCAGGAATTAATCCGGTAAAAATATTAATTACCAGCGGCGCAAGTTGCCCCGATATTCTGGTAGAAGAAGTAATAGATAAAATTGCTGCGCTCTATTCCGTAACAGAAACACTGGAAAAAGTAAAAGAACAGTGGATAGAAACTATCCAGTAATTATTGTTTGAATTTAGGAGCGCTCTTAAATAGCTTTAATGCTTTAGGATCACCAGAAAGAATTCTTTCTGCCCCTACTGCTTTTCCATTAGCCGGACAACCCGATTTCTGAGTAGCGCAAGAACCCAATAGTATTCCGCCAGATAATAGAACAATTAATAAACGCATATAAATTCTTTAGGACACAAATAAATAAAAAAGAGGTGGTATATCCATTATATACCACCTCTTTTAAGGAAATTTTATTCAGATTAGAAAGGAAGGTCATCAATTGGCTCTGCCATTTCAGTTGGCGCAACCGATGAAGGATGACTTTGCTCTGCCACCATAGCAGTAGGATTTGAAACCTGAGAAGTAGCATAACCATTGGCTGCTCCCTCTACTGGTTTTGTACCTAATAACTGAACAGTATTCACTCTAAGCGTGATAACGCCTGTAGCTACTCCCTGAGGATTGGTATATACTCTTACATCAGGATTACCTTCAACATACACCTGAGTGCCCTTCTTTAAATAAGGAGCAATAGCTGTTCTATCTGTCCAATAAGCACAATCAACCCAAATAGTTCTCTCTTTCTGAGTACCTTGAGCATCTTTAAATTTCTCGGTATGTGCTACCGTAAAATTAATAACATTTCTGCCATTAACGTTATTCACCAAAGCATCTTTGCCCAGATGACCAATAACATTTAACTTAATCATATAATTACCATTTAACTTGTTTACTAAAATTATTTATTTCAAAATTACAGTTTAAAGAAATCCCTGACTTAAAAATATATCCACGTTTTGAATAGTGGAAAAGGATTTAATAAATGAAAAGATTGTTTTTATGATGAATTATCTATTACATATAGTATAAAATACCCTGAGATTGCAGAAACAAAAATCCAGGTTTTAAGTGGACTGCTTTAAGGTAAGTGCTAAAAGTATTGATTTGCCGAAGGAAAGCTTTTTGCAGAAGTGCGTAAAGTTTTTTGGTGCTGTACTTGCTAAAGGCAAGACCCATTTATCGAGGAATATCCTGTGCTAAGAATGGTAAAACATTAATGCAAGTCATATATTCAATTTTTAAGAAGCCAAATCTAATTCTAATAAATGTAAGATGCAATATATTTTATTAAATAA
>CAIVPM010000194.1 GCA_903907815.1 uncultured Chitinophagaceae bacterium
AGCAATATCCATTTTGCCATCTTCTTTCCCAACACTTATGAAACTTATATATCCTTTAAAGTTTTGTTTAAAAGTATTAATAGGCACATCTCCATTAGCGTTATCAGGAGGTACACTAAAACGAGTACCAGCTACTATATACTCTGTGTTTTCTGTAATAAATGGAGAACTATGATTCCCTGCACTATTAGGTAATTCTATAATTTCATTAGTATGAAATGTTTTTAAATCAACCCTTGCTACCCTTGGTGTATTATTAGCATTTGCAAAAATCCATTTTCCATCAATCTCACCATTTGTTTGAGATAATTCCAGATGGTGCTGATCATCCCATGGAATAAAACCATGCGAAGTGTTCAACATTGGCTTTGTTTCTTCACTATATCCATACCCACTTTCAGGATCATTGGAAAATATAGGTACTACTCGCAATAGTCTTCCACTAGGTATACCATATACACTCATTTGTCCGCTAAATCCACCGGATACAAAGTTGTAAAACTCATCATACTTACCTGGTGCTACATATACTTTCTGAGCAGCATCTGCATTCACAGCGTTACCCGCATTTTTAGGTTTACAAGAATACATGCCTAAAACAATTGCTATCAACCCAAAGGCTAATAGTCCATTTTTACTTTTCATATACTTTACTATTTATTGTTATTTAAAAAGAAACTTATTTTATACCATCATTTTTACGCATAAACTCATATACGTTTCTTGCATCATCATCAGAAACATTTTGATTAGGCATTCTTACCAGACAGATTTCCAGCATAGCCTGTGCTTTAGGGTCTTTGGTAATCATTGGATCAGGATTGGTAGCAAAGTTCATAATCCATTCTGCAGAATGTCTTGTTGTAACACCCTGCCAACCTGGCCCTACTAGCTTTTCATTTGATAACTTATGACAACTGCCACATTTTACACCATACACTTTTTCTCCACTCGTAGCTTTAGCCACATCTAACGCTGGAGATACCTCTACTTTCGTGAACTTACCCTCCCCTCTATTTGGGTCGTAACCATCTGTTGCTGCAGGTTTATCGGCTTCTGTAGGCTTAGGTGATGTGGAACCCCCACAAGACATCAATAATAATGCAACAAACGCAATGAATAATTTTCCTTTCATAAACAGTTTTTAATTTTATTTGAAGATGCAAGAGTATATCACCTTAATTTCCTCTTTTATGCGTATAATCATATTTATATAATTATCTTAAAAAGTTAAACAGTATCTAAACTTAGTTTAGATATACCTTTGAAAAAATTGTACGCTATGATGATTGATAATGAACTGCTTATTTCTTTAGGAGCTACCTATAAGAATTATGGTCCAGAAGAAATCATTTTTAAAGAAGGTAGTTCCTGCAATTTTTACTACCAGTTGATTGAAGGAACCGTAAGATGGGTGAATATTAATGAAGAAGGGAAAGAGTTTATTCAAACAATTGTGAACCCTGGTGAATGCTTTGGTGAATTACCTTTATTTGATGACGGTCCATTTGCAGCAACTGCTATTTCAAATACTGATACAACAATATGGCGTTTACATAAATCTACCTTTCTCAAACTGATTCACGAAAATGCAGAGATTCATTTCAAATTTTCCAGCCTATTATCACAACGGTTAAGGTACAAATTTCTAATCCTTAAAGAATTGGCTTACAATGATCCAGAGCATAGAATTTCTGCACTAATTGCTCATTTCAAAGATACCCATAGCAATATTTGTCCTACTTGTAGTCAACTAAAACTCACTCGTCAGCAAGTAGCAGATATGACTGGATTAAGGGTAGAAACTGTTATCCGCGCTATGAGAAGTATGCATGAAATGGGGGAAGTACAAATTAAAAAAGGAAAGGTTTATTGCAACGATTGCAGTTCCGATATGACTCAAATCATACAAAAAGACCCAACTACCTAGTTGTTTTGTGCCAAAATTACTGGCATGCTTTCTATCACTAACAAATGGCTTCGGATAGCCTTTATAAATTTATTTATTGTATCAGTTTTAGGCGTTATTCTTCGATATAAAATAGTATTCTCCTTGCCTTTTATAGATCAGAAAAATCTATTGCATGGCCACTCCCATTTTGCTTTTTCAGGATGGATAACACAAGCATTAATGTACCTGCTCATACGTCAGTTATCGCATGATAAAACAGCAGTTGTTTTGCAGAAATATAAATGGATTTTATACAGCAATTTAATCACTGCCTATGGTATGCTCTTCTCCTTTCCGCTACAGGGATATGGCTTTTATGCCATACTGTTTTCTACTCTTTCCATTCTTGTTTCCTATTGGTTTGCAATACAGTATTGGCAGGATTTAAAAAAACAACCAATACGACTTCCTTCCCATAAATGGTTTAAAGCAGCAGTGTTTTTCAATGCGCTGTCTTCTATAGGTGCATTCTCTTTAGCCTATATAATGGTACAAAAAATTATGGTACAGAAATTCTCCTTGTTGTCGGTTTATTTCTTCCTTCACTTTCAATACAATGGATGGTTCTTCTTTGCTTGTTTTGGTTTGCTAATAAGTATTATAGAACAACATATTCTCCACCAGAGATTATTGAAGAATTTATTTCTATCGTTTTTCATTGCCTGCTTTCCAGCATATTTTCTATCAGCATTATGGCTCTCTCTACCAACGGTTGTTTTTATAATGATTATAGCATCGGCACTCACACAAATTATTGCATGGGCAGTTGTAGTTAACATTATATACAAGAACAAAACAGCATTCACACATATCAATCCATTTAGTAAAAACCTATTCTTATTAAGCGCTTTAGCCCTCACCCTTAAACTAATGTTGCAACTCATTTCTACAATTCCTTCTTTAAGCCAGCTGGCTTTTGGTTTTCGACCAGTAGTTATAGGTTATCTGCACCTGGTTTTACTTGGTGTAATTACTATTGCTATCATTAGCTATTCCATAATAAATGAAATTAAAATCACCTCCCCATTATTTAAAAAAGGAGTAATAATTTTCATTAGTGGCATTCTTATTAATGAAGTTTTATTAATGCTGCAAGGCATCTCCGATATGGCTTACATTGGCATACCATTTATAAATGAATTGCTTTTTGTAGCAGCCTTAATCCTATTCTCCGGTTTATTAATACTTAATATTGGATTAGTTCCCAGGAAAGTTTTACAAAGATGATTTGAATCACAAAATAGCAATTCTCATACCCACACATTTGCTTTAAATTAAACAGTATGAATAGTATATTAGAAAAGACATTAGCCACTATAGTTACCGAAAATCATCAGGCTGCAGCAATATTCGAAAAATATTCTTTAGATTTTTGTTGTAAAGGTAAACGCACTTTAAACGATGCTTGTAAAGAAAAAAGTATCGATACCAATTGTATAGAAAAAGAATTGAACGAGGCTATTTCAACCGAAGGCGCAAAACATATTCCTTTCAAAGAAATGAATGAAGAACAATTGATTGGTTACATTCTTATTCATCATCATTTTTATGTAAAACAGTCCATGCCAACCATCATGAATCATCTGGAAAAGGTAGCTATGAAACATGGGCCTCACTTCCCTTACATGGTAGAAGTATTTCAATTGTTTGCAGAAATTCAACAGGACATGACCTCTCACATGCATAAGGAAGAAATGATCTTGTTTCCAAGAATTAAACAGATAGCTACTGCACATGCAGAACATCAAACATTACCAGATCCTGGCTTCATACAAGGCCCTGTTAATGTAATGGAACACGAGCATGATTTAGCCGGTGATATTATGAGCAGAATTCGCGTACTAACCAATAATTATACGGCTCCTGAAGAAGCTTGTACTACATTCAGAGTAGTAATTTCCGAACTACAGGCTTTTGAAGAAGATTTGCATAAACACATTCATCTTGAAAATAATGTTCTGTTTCCTAAAGCAGAGAATTTCTTTTTAAATTAATCTTATTTATGATCTAATCAAAAAAGCGGGTAGATAAAATCTATCCGCTTTTTTAATACTTGTATTTATCTGATAAGCTTAAGTGGTTTAACCCGGATTACGCATTAGAATACTATTGCAGTTTCCAAATACTTCAAACACAAGCATTTACTTGATTTTTTGTTGTTACCATAGTCCACTATGCTTTCCATCAAAAAATCTGCATAAACACTTGTCTTTATTGTATTTGTAACCTTCATAACGAACTCTAACGCGTAATCTGGGTTTAACTCTAAATTACCCAACCTTCTTGTTTAGCTTTTAATATTAAGCCTGCTCTGTTTTTAACATCGCATTTTATATATAGTAATGTGATTTTCCTTTCCAAGCATGGCGTGGATATACATAAGGAGGATGCCAACTCATTATTTGTTTTATTTGAACAGATATCCTGCATTAAACTGTAATCTTCATGGGTAAAATCTGGAACGTGAAAGTTTTTTAATATCATAAGATTAGCATAATCATCTCCATGATCTTTTATATAATGGTTAGTCCTGACTTCATTGATACCTTTCATAAAAAGGGAAGGTGATTCATCTTTGTTTAAACAACCGCAACAACCTGCTTCGAGCATTAAGGTAAGATCGTTGGGTTTGCCAGCAGTACAAAGACCAATAAGTAAGGTTGCAGGATAATTGTTACGAAACCAATGTACTGTTTCTGAGCCATTCATGATTGGCATCTGTGTATCTATCAGCATCATAGTGGGTATTGGTTCTCCCTGTTTTATTTGTTCTATAAAATCCTGACCATTGGAAGCTGTAATAGTTACACTATATAATTCAGTATTATTAACTGATGTTACGCAAGAGTTATGAAAAATGGAGTTATTCCGTTATATAATAGTGAATAAGCTATTAGACCTATATACGGATTACTTAATGACAACTACTGGCAAAGCTACCT
>CAIVPM010000195.1 GCA_903907815.1 uncultured Chitinophagaceae bacterium
CAATAAAAAGCCCATGAATACTATTTGTTTCATGGGCTTTTATTGTAGCTCTATTAACTTCTGAAGTTTGTTATCCTTCTTTTTTCTTCTTACCCCAATCGGTTGCCATGATTAATACTGGCAACAACAATAGGTTGGTAAAGGTGCCCACCACAAGGGTCATAGAGGTAAGCCATCCCAATGAATTGGTGCCGCCAAAACGACTGAAACAGAAGATAAAGAAACCTGCTATCAACACCACTGAAGTATAAATAATACTGATACCCGTATGACGGATGGTTTGTATTAATGTTAGTTTTACATCGTAATTTAAATGCGGTAATTCCTGCTTATAATTTACTAAGAAACGAATAGTAACATCTATCACAATTCCAAGGGCTACACTAAATACCAAAACGGTCGATGGCTTGATAGAAATGCCTGCCCAGCCCATGATGCCGGCAGTAATAATAAGCGGTACAATATTGGGAATAAGTGAACAGATAAGGATTTTTACAGAGCGGAAAAGGAAGAGCATACAAATGGCAATCAGTACGAATGCCCACATAATACTTTCCCTTAAACTATTGATGATAAAAGCGGAGCCTTCTACGAAAGTAACCGAGCTTCCTGTTAAGGTAACCTTGTACTGTGTGGTATCGAAAATTTCGTGTGCTTTATCTTCAAAGTCTTTCAGTAATAAAGGCAGTTTCATACTACCAATATCTTTCATATTTATACTAATACGGGCATACCTTTTAGTGCTGTCCATAAAGCTGTTCATCATCTTGTTGAGCGAGGTCTTTTGAGTTCCTTCTTTCTTAGCTTTAAGGTAAGTACCAAGGAAAGCCATATCGCCTTCGTAAGGAACGGAATAGCTGGTAGTATCCCCATCGTAATAAGCCTGCTTAGCAAACTTTAAACCTTCTACAAAAGAAAGTGGACGGGCCGTGTTTGAATTGGCCGCTATATAGGCACTCAGGTCATCAATTTTCTGCAGTGTTTTAGTAGAACGGATTAAACCGTTTTTCTTTTTAGTATCTATTACAATCTCCAAAGGCATTACTCCACCAAAGTTGGATTCGAACCATTTTAAATCAGTATAAATTTTATCACTCTTAGGCATATCATCTACAATAAAACCTTCGCTTTTTAAACGTGCAATACCTACCACCGAAAAAATGATAGCGGCAATAGTAACGGTATAAATAGTCTTGGAGTGATTAAGCGCCCAGCCTTCTATAGCCAGCAATATCCTTTCAAGAAAAGGATTCTCAAGATATTTAATATGCTTGCTTTTAGGAGCCGGTAAATAACTTAATACAGAAGGAATGAATAAAAGCGAAATAATAAACAGCGCCATGATATTGATACCAGCAACTACACCAAACTCTTTCAATAACTGACTTTGAGTAAAAGCGAAAACTGCGAAACCTACAGCTGCAGCAATATTACAGAAAAGGGTAACAATACCCATTCTGCCTACCATATTTATCAGCGCTTCATTCTTATCATTACATTCTTTATATGAGGTGTGGTATTTATTGAAAAAGTAGATACAGTTGGGAACTCCTATAACCACAACCAATGGTGGGATAAGGGCCGTTAATAAAGTAATTTCGTAGCCACATAATTTCATGGTTCCAAAGCACCATATAACGCCCATTGCTACTACAGCCAGGCTCATGATCATGGCACTGAAAGAACGGAAAAATATAAACAAGGTAAAAGCTGATAATAAGAAAGAGCCCATCATGAACCAATACATTTCATGTTTTATTCTATCACCCATTACCGTACGTATATAAGGAAGACCGCTGGTATAAGTAGACAGACTTGTTTCTTTTTCAAATACGTTCAATTCGTTCATAATCTCATCGACCAACTGAGATCTTCTGGCACTATTAATTACTTCTTTATTCAGATTAATAGCCATTACATAGGCATTGGTTTTTGGATTGTAGACCAATGTCTGATAGAACAATAGCGAATTAAAAACAGTTCTATCGCTATCCAGTGCTGCCTGAGAAGTATAAGGTGCATGGAATATTTTTTCGGGAATAAAAGTTTCACCGATGGTATCTTTTTTAAGATTTACTAACTGAGGTATACAAAGTACATCTTCGACATACTGTACTTTACGAAGCCTTTTCTGTAAAGATTCTACTGCATTAAAAACAGGGGTAGTAAAATATTTATCAGAAGCAACGCCCACCACCATGATATTACCATCGTTACCAAACTTGTCGAGAAAGTTCTGGTAGTCGCGGAACTTGGGATTATCTACGGGAACGGCACGGGAGAAATCGTAACTAAGTTTTACCTGCTTTGCATAGTAAATCATTAGTCCATTAATAACTACTAATAACACTAATAACGGAAGTCTGAACCGGAGAATTGCTTTGCCTAACTTATACCACATTATAGAAGAGAATATGTTTATGGGCGGCAAATAAACGCATAATAAGTTAATGAGACAATTTGATAATATGACAATGAATACAAATACATAGTGTTGAATGTTGAATTTTTAATGATGAATGAATACAAATACAAAAATTAAAGGGTATTTCCTTTTATTGAATTTGAATAAATCAGATAATTTGTATTCACTTAAAATTTATCATTTAACATTTAAAACAATGTATTAATATTAGTCTGTATAATTGCTGCCACTAACTTTCAGTATATTAAGTACTGAAGTTAATTTACACAATAATTAAGATCATGAGTTTAAATAATCAATATACTAATCAGCTGATAAAGGAATCAAGTGTATATCTATTACAGCATGCACATAACCCTGTAAACTGGTATGCGTGGGGGGAGGAAGCGTTGAATAAAGCTAAAGAAGAAGGTAAGCCGATTCTATTGAGTATTGGATATGCCGCCTGCCACTGGTGTCATGTGATGGAAAGAGAAAGTTTTGAGGATGAATCTACGGCGGCCATCATGAATGCCCATTTTGTTAATATAAAAGTAGATAGAGAGGAGCGTCCGGATATTGACCATATATATATGGATGCAGTGCAGGCCATGACGGGCAGTGGGGGATGGCCATTGAATGTATTTCTTACCCCAGAACTGAAACCCTTTTATGGGGGCACTTATTTTCCGCTGGTAGATGCGCATAACAGACTTAGCTGGAAGGAGGTTTTAAGAAGAGTACACTATACTTATTCTGAAAAGAATGCCGATATAGAAGCTCAGGCAGATAGACTTACAGACCATTTGAATAGTGCAAATCTGTTTGGTATTGATAAACCTTTAAATGATGCGGAAAGTCCATTTACTGCTGCTACCTTACAAAATATTGCGGAAAATATTATTAATAACAGCGATAAGGAGTGGGGTGGTTTTGGTAAGGCGCCTAAGTTTCCTCAAACCTTTTCCATACAATATTTACTAAGACATTATCATTATACAAAGCATGAAGCAAGTCTTGCACAGGCAACCCTTTCGTTGGATAAAATGATTTACGGTGGCATATACGATCAGGCAGGAGGGGGCTTCTCCCGATACAGCACTGATACAAAGTGGCAGATACCGCATTTTGAAAAGATGCTTTATGATAATGCGCTGCTTTTGGGAGTACTGGCAGAGGCTTATCAAATAACCAAGAATGAGCTGTATGCGAATACTATCCGACAAACTATAGCTTTTTTGCAAAGAGAGATGTTGCATGAATCTGGTGGCTTCTATAGTGCGTTAGATGCGGATAGTGAAGGTGTAGAAGGGAAGTTTTATACCTGGACTAAAAAAGAAGTGGAAGAACTACTGGGAGAGGATACTGAATTGTTTTGTGCATACTTTCAGATAACCGAAGAGGGAAACTGGGAGGAAGTGAATATTCTATGGACATTGCAAGGAACTAAAGAGTTTGCAGATGCTTATTCTATTGAGGAAACGCATTTGATAAGTATTATAATTACAGGACTGGAAAAGCTATTGATTGAAAGATCAAAAAGAGTAAGACCTCAGCTGGATGATAAAATACTGTTGAACTGGAATGCACTGATGATAACAGGCTTATGTAAAGCATACGAAGCATTGCAGGAGGAAAACTATAAAAATCTGGCAATAAACTGTATGGCCTTTATAGAAAACACCCTTACTAAAGCGGACAATACTTTATTACATACCTATAAAAATGGAGTGGCCAAAATTGATGCTTTTCTGGATGATTATGCCTATACCATACAGGCGTATTTATCGCTAAATAATATAACAGGAGATAAAAGTTATATATCGAAGGCAATTGCACTGGTTAATACTGTGAATACAAAGTTTAAAGATGCAGCTACCGGCTTATATTACTATACTGATGAAACACAATCTGATATTATAGTACGAAAAAAGGAGATTTATGATGGAGCTACGCCTTCCGCTAATGGAATAATGATGTGCAATCTATTATTCCTTTCATCAGCATTGAATGACAGTAAAGATTTGAGGGAATTAGTAAGAAATAATGTTGCGGGTTTAATGAAGGCAATCGCAAATTATCCAACCTCTTTTGGGGTATGGGCAATGGCGGTACAATTGATTGTTACAGATGTGAAGGAAATAAATATTCAAGGGGCAAATATTGAAAATGAAACTAAAGCAATAGCGAACTGGTATTTTCCTGAAAAAATTATCTTAACAAAGGCAATTAATATCATACATAATATTTATGATGGTGTAAGCGAGAAAACCCTTGAAATACAAGGCGATTCGGTTGTGTTTAATGTGTGTACATTAAACACATGCAGTGTGTATTTTGTTAATTTAACTGACTTTTACAATTATCTAACAAAAGCATAACAATTGTGTTATTATCTTGCACCGGATTAGCCGTAAAATGATCTCTCAAACATTTTATAATATAAAATATAGATTGTTCGTAAAAAAGTTAGTCAAATAGTTTAAAGCTTTTAATTTTGATGCTGGTGTGCTATTAAAAATATAATTCACCTTTATCAGTTAACATGTAAGAGATATGATTAAAAACTTGTTTTATTCTGCAGTAATTACATCAATTGTAATTGGTTCAATTGGATGTTCAAAAGGTGGAGGTTCTTCATCTAGTATGACTGCTGATGGTCAACTTCATGGAGTTGCCCCTAATGCTAGACCTAGTATGAGAAAACCTTTAGGAATGGTATTCATTCCACCGGGTACTTTTCACATGGGACCAAGTGATGAGGATATTAATTACAACTTCACTTCCAGAAACAGACAAGTGTCTATTCCTGGATTCTGGATGGATGCTACCGAAATCACTAATAATGAGTATCGTCAGTTTGTTAACTGGGTTAAGGATTCATTAGCTGCGAAGGAGTTGGGTTTTGTAAAAAACTCTTCTGCTACTTCTTCTGATTCTTCAGGTGGTGCACCAATCAACTGGGCTAAAGTTCCATCTATTAAGTATGATGCTACTAATCTGGAAAAGTTAGGCAACAAGTTAATCCTTGCTCCTGATAACAGATTATATGGTAAAGCAGAAATAGATCCAGAAAAATTAGTTTACAGACAAGAATCATTTATTCTTTCTGAAGCTGCTAAGCGCGAAAACCAAGGTGTTGCCAGAGCTAAATTCATTGATAGAAGAAATATAAAGGTATATCCTGATACATTAGTTTGGATGAGAGATTTCTCTTATTCTTATAATGAACCAATGACTAAAAGATATTATGCTCACCCAGCTTTTGGTAATTACCCTGTAGTAGGGGTTAACTGGAAACAAGCGGTTGCATTCTGTCATTGGCGTACACATATTCAGAATTATATTCTGGAAAAACAAAAACTTGCTGTTGAAAGCGATTTCAGATTACCTAGTGATGCTGAATGGGAATATGCTGCAAGAGGCGGTAGGACAAATTCTATGTTCCCTTGGGGTAACTATTACTTAAGAAATAAAAAAGGTTGCTTATTGGCAAACTTCAAACCAGGCAGAGGTAATTATGCTGAAGATGGTGGTTTCTATACTGTAAGAGTAGATGCATACTGGCCTAATGATTATGGCTTATATAACATGGCAGGTAACGTAGCTGAGTGGACTAATTCATATTTCAATGAAGGTTCTATGGCATTTATTCACGACATGAGCCCTGATTTAAGATATGATGCTAAAGATGCTGATCCTCCATACATGAAGAGAAAAGTAGTTAGAGGTGGTAGCTGGAAAGATGTTGGTTATTTCTTACAAACCAGTACCAAAACATATGAGTATCAAGATACTGCTAAGTCTTACATTGGTTTCAGAACTGTTATTGATTTAGCCCCTCGTTTCTAATTTTTTTAATTAAATTGTTTTTAGGACTTACTTATTATAATTTTAACAAACAAACAAAAATCTAACAAAAATGGCTGCAAAAATTCCGCCTAAAGTAGGTAAAATCGTAGATGTATTCGTGTCATTAGCTGCTGCTATAGTTATCTATGGAGCTCTTCAGAAAATCCTCCATACTCCAATGGCTGATATCATGCTGAAAATAGGTCTTACAGTAGAAGCTATCATTTTCTTGTCTTATGGTATATTATATATTTACTATCCAGCAATGGATGATCATGAAATGCATATTCCTGGATTCAAACCAGATGCAAATCCTGCTTTGAAATCAATGGAAAAAATGATGGCTGAAGCAGATATTACTCCAGCTAATTTAGGAAAATTAAGTACTGGTTTCCAAAAATTAAATTCTACAGTTGGTCAAATGGCTGAAATTGGAGATGTTGTAAAATCAACTGGCGATTTTTCTACTAAAACTAAAGAAGCTTCTACTGCATTAAGCAATATTGCTGGTGCTGTAAATCAAGCTACAACTTCTTTAGGTTCTTTCAATGAAGCTTCTGCTACTACTAAGAAGTTCCATGAGCAAGTACAAGTATTAACTAAAAATTTAGGTTCATTAAATACAATTTATGAACTTGAATTACAAGAAAGCAATAATCATTTAAAGGCATTAAATCAATTCTACGGCAAATTGGCTCAGGCATCTACTGCTATGGCTTCATCTGCTGATGACGCTGTAAAAGCGAAAGAGCAAATTGCTACATTGGCAACTAACTTAGGCAAATTGAATCAGGTTTATGGTAATATGCTTACAGCTATGTCTGGTAGACAATAAGCTTTAATTTAAACATATTATTACAAAACATTTAAGTTTCACAACTAAAATTATTTAAACATGTCAATGCCAAAAGAGCCGCGGCAGAAGATGATTAACATCATGTATTTGGTGTTGACTGCTTTGCTGGCGCTTAACGTATCATCGGAAATTATAAACGCTTTCAAGACTATTAATAATAGCTTAGTTACATCTAATGGGATTGTAGAAAATAAGAATGTACTTATCTTCAAATCTCTTCAGGAAAAACTAGATAAAGCAGAAACGCATCAGATGGCTGCTATATGGAAGCCAAAAGCTGATCAGGTTAAATCAGCTGCTGATCAGGCTTATAACTATATAGAAACGCTTAAAGCTGAACTTATAACAGAGTCAAGTGCTAAAGGAACAATGAAGGATGAAAACGGTAATCCTACCTTTAAAGCAGATGATTTAGATGCAGCTACAAGATTATTAGTAGAAGGTCCTAAAAAGGCAGATGAACTAAAAGCTAAATTAGAGTCATTTAGAAGTACTGCTCTTGGTGTAGATCCTGAGGTTAAAACTACTTTTGAAAATACTTTGCCATTAGATTTATCTATGCCTAAAGTAACAGGAAGTAAAGCAGCAACTGCAGATTGGGGTTACGCTTATTTCCATATGACTCCAACTATCGCAGCTTTAACTATCCTTAGTAAATTCCAAAATGATATTAAGAATAGTGAATCTCAAATAGTAGAGTTCTGTCACAAAAAAGTAGGGGAGGTTCAAGTTCGTTACGATGCATTCCAGGCTATAGCTAGTCAGAGTTCTGAGTATTTAATGCCAGGACAAGAATTAAGAATTACTGGTGGTGTTGGAGCATTTAGTAGTGCTGCTAAACCAAATGTTTCAATCGATGGAGCTTCTATTGCATTGAATACAGAAGGTGTAGCTGAGTACAAAACAACCGTTGGTGGACCAGGTTCTTATTCTAAAAAGGTAAGTATCTCTTTCAAAAAACCAGATGGTACTTTAGGTACACTGGATAAAGAAATTAAATATACCGTTGGTTCTCCTACAGGTGCTAGTGTTAGTGCTGATGCGGTTAAAGTTCTTTATATTGGTCTTAAAAATCCACTTACTATTAATGGTGGTACTGCAGGTGCTGAGAAAACAAGTGCAACTATTTCTCAGGGTAAATTAGATAACCTAACCGGTGGTAAATTTATGGCTGAAGTAACTACTCCTGGAGAAGCTACTATAGGTGTTACTGCTGATGGAAAGAAAACAGATTTTAAATTTAAAGTAAAACGTGTACCTAATCCAACAGCAATGATTGGATCTTCAGAAGGTGGACGTGAACCAGCTAATAAAATTAAAGCTCAACAAGGTGTTCGTGCTGAGTTAAAAGACTTCGTTTTCGAAGGCGTAGAGTTTAATGTAGTTAGTTTTACTTTAATAGCTAATGGAGGTTCATTTACTAACTTACAATTCGCTCCAAACGTAGGTGCTGCATTTAATGCCGATTGTAAAAGAATTTTAGATAAATGTTCTCCTGGTACTTCTTTGATTATTGATGAAATTAAGGCTGTAGGCCCTGGTGGAGATACTCGTAAGTTACCACCGATTGTATTTAACTTGTATTAGAAATTACTTATTATGCGTAATAACTTTTTTAAATGTGCTTTTGCTACTGCTGTTTCATTAGTAGTAATCTGTAGTTACTCAATTGCCCAAACCGGGTACGGTGGTGGTGCACCTTCAAAGCCTGCTTCTAAAGCTAAGGCAAAAGCTGGTACCCCTAAAAAAGGTGCTGCTACAAAAGCATCAACCTCTACCGGTGGTGGATATGGTTCTACTCCTGCGTCTACTCAGAATGCTGGTTATGGCAATACTCCTGCTACCGATAATTCAGCTTCATCTGGTGGATATGGTAGTACTCCTGCTGCTAGCCCTGGTGGTTATGGTAGCGCACCTGCTGCTTCTACCTCAGTAAGACCAGCTAACTTACCAATTGTATTTAAACAAAATTCTGGTGGTGGTATTGGTGACTCAGTGAAAGCTTCTTATAGAGTTGATAATGCTATAGATAAGCAATTAATTAAGGAAAGACGCCCATTGGAATACGAACGTATCAGAGAAGATGATGCAGTTTATTCTCAACGTATATGGATGGAAATTGATACAAGAGAAAAAATGAATCAGTCTTTTGGTTATTCTGCAGATATGGATAATGGTAACCAACGTTTTATTTCTATTCTATACAATGCTATTCAATCTGACAGTGTTATAGCTTTCGGAGCTGATGATGATAGATTTACTACCCCATTAACTAAAAAACAAGTAAGAGATATCTTGTTTGGTGGTAACGATACAACTGAGGTAACCGATTTAAAAGGTAACGTAGTTTCTTTGGAAGTAAGACCAAAACAAATTAACCCTGATTCTATTTACAGATTCAGAGTTAAAGAAGATATCGTATTTGATAAAAAGAATTCAAGAATGTTTAAGAGAATTCTTGGTATTGCTCCGGTAATGAACAAAATTGGTTCTACTGGTATCAATTATGGTCCATTTACTATGTTCTGGGTTTACTATCCTGATATCAGATCTACATTAAGTAGATATGAAGTGTATAATCCAAAGAATCATAATTCAAGAATGACTTGGGAAGATTTATTTGAATTCCACATGTTCAGTTACTATATCTTGAAATCTACACTGAATAATGCTAAGGACAGAACTTTCGAACAATATATCAATGATCCTTTGTTCCGTTTATTAGAAGGAGAAAAAACGAAAGAAAAAATATTTAACTACGAATCAGACCTTTGGTCACTATAATCTTTATAGTAGTAGTTTTGAAAAAGAGGTTGTGAATAACAGCCTCTTTTTTGTTTAATAGAACTTGATTATGAATAAAACAACTACCAATGAGCTTCCTGTAATGGAATCTTTTTATACCATTCAGGGAGAAGGATTTTATCAGGGTAATGCTGCTCATTTTATAAGATTGGCAGGCTGTGATGTAGGTTGCTTCTGGTGCGATATAAAAGATAGCTGGGATGCATCTAAACATCCAGTTAAAACCATTGAGGAAATTGTAAAGGAGGTAAAAGATTCTATATACTCAATAAGAGATAAAGCTATTGTAGTTGTTACAGGGGGTGAACCATTATTGCATAACCTGGAACCGCTAACTGCTGCATTAAATGTAGAAGGATTTAAAACAAATATCGAAACTTCGGGGTCAAGTTCTTTAAGTGGTAACTGGAATTGGATTTGTGTTTCACCTAAGAAGTTTAAAGAGCCACTCAAAGAAGTCTTAGCAAAAGCAAATGAATTGAAAGTGGTAATTTTCAATAAATCTGATTTTGAATGGGCTGAAAAAAATGCACAATTTGTATCCGAAGATTGTAAGCTGTATTTACAACCTGAATGGGATAAGTCGGCTGAAATTTTACCACTGATGATTGATTATATTAAGATGAATCCTAAGTGGCAGCTATGCTTACAGATTCATAAATATATAAATGTGCCTTAAAATACCTTAATTAATATTGAAGAACATCCAATTATTTACAATACCTAATAATGGGTCTTGTATTAATGTAAGATGATACCTTCCTATGCATACTATTGACAAAGCAGTGCATACTCTTGATAAAACTGTACACAATACTGACAAGACAGTGTACAAGATTAACTAAACAGTGCACATTATTGTCAGGACAGTACACACAATTGATAAAACAGTATACACTATTGTCAAGACAGTACACACTATTGGTAAAACAGTACACACTATTGTCAAGACAGTACACACAATTGATAAAACAGTGCACATTATTGTCAAAACAGTACACAAGATTGATAATACAGTGTACAAGATTGACAAGATAGTACATACTACAGATAAAATAGTAATCATTATTAATTTTATCTATCAATTTGTAAATTGTAAGATTAGGTTTGGTAAATACTTGCTTATTCCTAAAAATGGGAGAAGTAATTAGGGGTAATTGGGATCTAAAATATTTGTTATTAAGTTCTATCCATATTAATTTTAACAGCAATAATGTTGGTTTTTGGTAGATATTGCAGTTATAGTATTGTATCGAATTATGTTTAAAACGTATTTGCTTTCATTTGAAATGTTATTTTTGGTTGTTGCAATAAATGCTCAAACTTATCAACCAGATAAGGTAAATGCTAAAGCGATAGCTATTTACGATATAGCTATTGAAAAATTAAAAGATGGCGATATGCCTCAGGCTATTATTCTGTTGAATAAAGCATTAGCAAAAGATTCCAATTATGTAGATGTGATTTTGTCTTTAGCGGGTGCATATGCAGAGCAAAAAAAATATAAAGAATCTATTCTACAATACGAAAGAGCAAGAGCTAAAGACACCAGTTATTTCTATTACTTTAATCTTCCATATTCTATCAGTCTTGCAGGTGATGGAAGGTTCAACGATGCTTTTGTAGCGGTCAATAAATATCTCTCCAATAAGAATATTAGTGAACGTAGTTATCGCAGTGGATTGTACTGGAAAAAGGCTTATGATTTTGCTTTGCAATATCCCAGAACACATCCCGAATACAATGCTTACAACTTCCTTCCTTTGAATTTGGGGGATAGTATTAATACGAATGAACTGGAATATTATCCATCGGTAACGATTGACGATAGTTTGTTGGTATTTTCCCGTTTAGGGAAAGGCTTAAGAGAAGATTTTATGCAAAGTACATTAACTGCAAATGGGTATACAAAAGCTAAGCCTATAGAAGGTCAGATTAATGAAGAACCGAGGAAAGGCGGTATCACTATTTCAGCTGATGGAAACTGGTTAATATTTGCTGCCGATTATCCTGGTAAAGGCTTTGGAAATTATGATCTTTATATCTGCTACTTAACGGCAGATGGATGGAGCGAACCCGAAAATCTGGGGCCAAATATTAATACCGATTTCTGGGAAAGTTCACCAAGTATAAGTCCCGATAATCGTACTTTATATTTTAGTAGTAATAGACCAGAAGGGAAGGGTGGTAAGGATTTATATATGAGTACAAGAATGCCTAATGGAAAATGGGGGCCTGCTGTGAATATGGGTGATAATGTGAATTCTGCAGGGGATGAATTAGCTCCTTTTATTCACTCTGATAACCAGACAATGTACTTTAATTCTGATGGATTACAAGGCTATGGTAAGGAAGATATTTTTGTTACCCGTAAAGATGAAAATGGCAATTGGAAAAAAGCGGAGAACCTCGGTTATCCTATCAATACTATTGATAATGAAGGAAGTCTTGCTATCAGTTCCGATGGTGTTACTGCTTACTATTCCAGCGATAGAAGCGATACGAGAGGTGGACTTGATTTATATAAATTTCAATTAAGAAGCGATCTTCAACCTCACAAAACTTTATATGTAAAAGGAAGAGTCTTTGATATTAAAAATGGCAGAGGATTGCCATGTGCTGTACAATTAATAAACCATAGCAACCATCAGCCCTTGATGCGTTTACAGACCGATGAAACGGGTAAATACTTCATACCTCTTCCAGTGGGTAGCGAATATACTATTACGGTTAATAGAAAGGGATATGTTTATAATAGTCAGATTATAAAACTCAGCAATCAGAAAGCCGATAGTACCTACGAAAAGAACATTGGTCTACAGCCTTTTGAAGTGAATAAACATATAGTACTGAATAATATTTTCTTCGAAACCAACTCTTACAAATTACTGCCTGTCAGCTTAATAGATCTGGATATTTTAGCAGATATACTGCTGGAAAACAAGACCATGAAAGTAGAGATAGGTGGACATACAGATAATGTAGGTAAGGCAGAAGATAATCAGAAACTATCAGAGAAGAGAGCAATTGCTGTGGTAGAATATCTATTTACAAAAGGAGTGAAAGCCACACAATTAGCAGGCAAGGGATATGGCGATACGAAGCCTGTAGCAGCTAATGATACAGAAGCGAATAGAGGAAAGAACAGGAGGACTGAATTTACCATCTTAAACTTATAGAATACAGCGTGAGTCATGAGGAAATGCGTCGTGAGATAATACATCGTGAGTCGTGAGGGAAAACATCGTGAGTCGTGATAATAAATCATGAGTCTTATTTACTGTATTTTGTATTACTCACGACTCACGAATTCACGACTCACGTTTATAGCTATTCAACCATAAAACACTTCAACAATAAATCCATTAAACTTCTTTTTCCTTTTTGTTTTTTACTTTTTACTTATTCCCCTCTACCTTCGCCATTCTAAAAATTATTGTATATGAAAGTCTGGAAAGAATATCAGGAAGCTAATAAAGATAGATTCTTAAATGAGTTGCTGGAATTATTACGCATTCCAAGTATCAGTGCTAAGAACGAGAACAAAGGGGATATGCTTACTTGCTCCGAATCAGTTAAACAATTATTGTTGGCTGCCGGTGCCGATAGTGCTACTATTTATCCTACCGAAGGACACCCTGTAGTATATGCAGAAAAATTTGTAGATGCAAAGTTACCAACCGTTTTAGTGTATGGTCACTACGATGTACAACCTGCAGAACCATTGGAACTCTGGCATAGTGGTCCTTTCGAACCTGTTATTAAAGATGGCAAAATATATGCCCGTGGATCGGCTGATGATAAAGGACAATTCTTCATGCATGTAAAGGCTTTAGAGACTTTAGTAAACACGCAATCTTTACCTGTAAATATTAAGTTCCTGATAGAGGGTGAAGAAGAAATAGGTAGCCCAAATCTTGGCAAGTTTGTAAAAGAAAACAAAGAACTTTTAAAGGCAGATGTAATCCTCATTAGCGACTCTTCTATGTTGAGTATGGATACACCTTCTATTGATGTTGGTGTTCGTGGTTTAAGCTATATTGAAGTTACCGTTACTGGTCCGGATAGAGATTTACATAGTGGTGTTTATGGCGGTGCAGTTGCAAACCCTATAACTATTTTAGCAAGAATGATTGCTATCTGTCACGATGAAAATAACCACATTACTATTCCTGGTTTTTACGACGATGTATTAATCGCTACAGACGATGAAAGAGCTAAGATGGCACAAGCTCCTTACAATGAAGAAGAATTTAAAAAAGAGTTGGGTGTTAGCGAATTGTGGGGCGAGAAAGGCTTCACAACCAACGAAAGAACGGGTATCCGCCCTACATTGGAGTTGAATGGTATCTGGGGTGGCTATCAGGGCGAAGGTGCAAAGACTGTACTGCCTTCCAAAGCAAGCGCTAAAATATCTTGTCGTTTAGTGCCACATCAATCAAGCGCTAAGATCACTGAAAAGATTCTGAATTACTTTAAATCAATAGCTCCTGCAAGTGTTACTGTCGATGCATTCGAACATCATGGTGGTGAGCCTTATGTTACGCCTATCGATTCATTGGAATATGCTGCTGCAGCAAAAGCTATCAAAGAAACTTTTGGTAAAGAACCTATCCCTGTTCGTGGTGGTGGTAGTATTCCTATCAGTGCTTTGTTCGAACAGGAACTGGGCATTAAAGTTATCTTCTTTGGCTTTGGTCTGGATAGCGATAATCTGCATAGTCCAAATGAGAAATACGATTTGTTTAACTTCTATAAAGGAATTGAAACAATCCCTTATTTCCATAAGTTCTTTGCAGAGTTAAAAGCTTAATAAGTATTAAGTAATAAGTAATAAGTGGTAAGTTGTATTCCTCACGACTCACGTAACTTACGACTCACGATAATAATTATACATCAGCCAGATACCGATATCAAGACGGTGTTTGGCTGATTGTTTTTAAAGAATAATGCATGAAAAAAATAGTATCACTCCTATTCATTTTGCCTTTCATAGTGGCTGCTCAAACCGAGAATGATTCTGCTGCTATAAAACATTTTTCCAACGAAATATTATTGCATGGAAAAGGATATGAATGGTTGTCTCAGTTAACCAGAAATATTGGTGGCAGATTGGCAGGTAGTCCGCAAATGGTACAAGCAGAACAATGGGGCTTTGGTGTAATGAAAGCTGCAGGTGCCGATACGGTTTTTATGCAGGAATGCAAAGTACCTCATTGGGTAAGAGGTGGCAAGGATGAAGCCTTTGTTCTTACCGAAATTAAAAGTATTCCACTCAATGTTCTGGCGCTCGGAAACTCCAATGGTTCAGGAGAAAATGGAGTAACTGCTAAAGTATTGGAAGTGAAAAACTTCGAGGAACTCGACATGCGAAAAGAAGAAGCAAAAGGAAAGATTGTTTTTTATAACTGCGACTTTGATGAAACCAATATTTTCACTTTCGAATCTTATGGTCAGAGTGTAAAGTATAGGGGAGGAGGTGCAAGTCATGCCGCTCGCTATGGCGCTGTGGGCGTAATAGTACGCAGTATGAGTCATGCTACCGACAATAATCCGCATACCGGCTGGATGGGCTATAACGATAGTTTTCCAAAGATTCCTGCTGTTGCAATAGGACTAAAAGATCTTACCGTTTTACACGATAATCTTGCAAAAAATAAAGACTTACAAGTCTCCTTATTTACCTATGGAAAAATGTTGCCCGATACTATTGGTCACAATGTAGTAGCCGAGATAAAAGGTACCCAAAATAAAGAGGAATATATCACCATTGGGGGACACCTCGATAGCTGGGATGTTAACGAAGGTGCTCATGATGATGGAGCAGGTATTGCCCAGACTTTAGAGTTGCTCCGAGCTTTTAAAGCGTTGAACTATCACCCCAAACATACTATCCGTTTTGTGTTGTTTGCCAACGAAGAAAATGGTACAAGAGGAGGCAAAGAATATGCAAGACTGGCAGTAGAAAATAAAGAGAAACATGTGTTTGCACTCGAGAGCGATGCGGGTGGTTTTACCCCTCGTGGTTTTAGCATCACTACCGACGCTTTAGGATGGGCTAAAATAGATAGCTGGAAGAAGTTGCTGGCTCCTTATGGATGTACCGATTTCTTGCACGATGGAAGAGGCACCGACATTAATCCTTTGTATACTGCATTTAAAATATCAGAAGCAGAATTGATACCCGATAGTCAGCGATACTTTGATATACACCACGCTGTAAGTGATGTATTTGAGAATGTAAATAAAAGAGAGCTTCATTTGGGTGCAGTAAACATGGCAGCATTCATTTATCTGGTGGATAAGTACGGGTTGTAAAATACAAGGCACAAAGGCAATAGGCAAGGAGGCAATAGTTAATACAAGGCACAAAGGCACATAGGCAACAAGGCACAAAGTGAGTACAAACAGCCAATACAAGGCACATAGGCAAAGAGGCTATAGGCAAGGCAATAGCCAATACAAGGCACTAAGGCGCATAGGAAATACAGGCGAGATAGGAGAATATCTGAGAACAAATTGATACAAAATAAAATTTAATGTGGGTTGGCATAACTATTTTGATAGGTAGGCGCATGTTTTAGGAGGTTAATTTTTTATTTTAAGAGTACCATTTTTTCTGAAATCATATTAGAATTTTCAGAAAGGAATTTAGAAAGAAAAAGTAAGGATGTAAAAGTTTCGGGAAGGCGTGATAATTCATCTGAAGACAATGTGAATTTTTATGTTATCAGTATAGAAAGTTATGAAAGTAAGGTAGGTGTAACATTTAGGAGTAAGGAATTTTCTGCAAGGAGTACTAATTGTACAACTTGGAGTAAGAATGATTATGAGAGGAGTAAAGATTGAATAACTTGGAGTACGAATGTTTATGGAGGGAATAAAGTTTGTACAACTTGGAGTAAGGATGTTTCTTTTAGAAGTGTAGATTGAAAAATTCGGAATAAAAATTTATTTTTTTCTTTGTTGCAGGTGAAGAATACCATGTAACGGTGGGGTGGATTATTAATTATTGAAAATTGATAACGATTACTTTAATTGAAGTGCTTTTTAGTTTTTAATTACATCGTAATTAGTGGGATAAGATTTGTGATTAGAATTCTATTGGTCTACTGATTAGCCATTTAGTGCAGCTTTTCTAACTCTTTTTCTTGTGTCGGAATTATTCTTATCATTTTTGTACCAATTTTAGTTGCTTTCCTGTCTATTATTGTGGTGTTTGTAGCAATTCTTCTTGTAGAGATTCAATTATTAACATTAAGGTCTTTATTGTCGTCTCTTTCCTATCAATTCTTCCATCTTTTGTTGCAATTTGTCTCAAAGGCGTATTGAATACTCTTGTGGAGAGTGAAATATCGTTGCTGTTGTAGCTATTAGTGTGTCTTACGTGCTTAATTGTGTGTCTGCTGTAGCAATTAGTCTCTCTGACAGCGTATTAGTGTGTCTGTTGTAGCGTTTTAGTGTATCTGAGAGCCTTTTTTGAGTCTTTTAGTCTGATTGTGTAGTGTGTGAGGTTGTTCTATAAACTTTTAGTCTGTTTTATGTTTTTTGAAAGGGAGATTTTATTCAAAGTTTTGTTAGCTATACGTCTGACGATGAGCGCCAATCGTCTGACGTATAGCTACTGAGCGATGTATTTGTATTGCGTTAGTGCCAGCAGGGAATCTTTTTTTGCTTAGCTATTTCAGCATTACGGGTATTAAATGAAGCAAAAAAAGATAGGAGAAGATAGCCCGGCCGCAGGCAACGCCCTAAAATTAATTAGCTATGTGATAATGGTACAAAAAAACTAAAGACTAAAAAAGAAAAACTAAAATAACAGAACAGCCAGAGTTTGAAATGCCAAGATAGAGTGTGTGAATGCATGTATTTAATTGTTAATTATTAATTTTTAATTATTAATTAAAGGCTCTCCCTTAGTTTTGCCTCCCGTAACTAATATTTCCCCATTTTATGAGTTTAATTGTTGTAGGTTCAATGGCTTTTGATGCTATTGAGACTCCCTTTGGTAAAAGTGATAAGATTATAGGCGGCGCAGGTACTTACATTGCCTGGTGTGCATCGAACTTTACTCCTGTAAAGCAGATTTCGGTAGTTGGTGGTGATTTTCCGCAAGAAGAGCTGGATGCACTTACAGCTCGTAACGTAAATCTGGAAGGTGTTCAGATTAAAAAAGACGAGAAAACATTCTTCTGGAGTGGCCGTTATCACATGGATATGAATACCCGTGATACACTGGATACACAATTGAACGTATTGGAAAACTTTACACCCGTTGTTCCGGAGAGTTTTCAAGGTGCTGAGTTTTTAATGTTGGGAAATCTTGTTCCTTCTGTACAACGTAGTGTGATAGAACAACTGAAAGTTCGTCCAAAACTAATTGTAATGGATACCATGAATTTCTGGATGGAGATTGCATTGGAAGAATTACTGAAAACAATTAGTCTTGTAGATGTTCTATTGGTAAACGATAGCGAAGCACGTCAGCTGAGTGGTGAGTATTCATTGGTAAAAGCGGCTGCTAAAATCCGTGAAATGGGTCCTAAATATGTTATCATCAAGAAGGGCGAACATGGTGCATTATTATTCTATGAAGATAAAATATTTGTAGCTCCTGCATTACCATTGGAAGAAGTGTTTGATCCAACTGGAGCAGGTGATACTTTCGCTGGTGGATTTATTGCACACCTTGCTAAAACAAACGATATCTCTTTCGATAATATGAAACGTGCTATCATTCTTGGAAGTGCTATGGCTAGCTTCTGTGTAGAAAAATTTGGTACACAAAGACTAAGAGAAATAACTAAAGAAGATATTAGCGATCGTATGAATCAGTTTGTAGAATTAGCAAGCTTTGATGTACAGGTTGGGGGGTAATACAAGGCACAAAGGCAACGAGGCACAAAGGCACAAAGTAATACAAATACAAGGAGACAGGAGATAGGAGTGAGGAGGAATACAAGGTTCATCTCTTAGTGCATAACATTAAATTAATACATGTTTTTTGAGGGTTCGACAATTAAAATTTGTCGAACCCTTTTTCTTTTTTAGAGAATGTATGATGAAAATACTATTGTAAATAAATTACCTATTATACTCCTTGTTATTTTTATTAATTGTATTTGAATTAAACATTTAAAATTAAGCATTCAACACAAAGAACTTAGTATTTATTATCTCCTTATTTCAATATTAACGGCAGGTTATTTATGATAGGCGGTAGTTTACATAATATCATACTGTTAAATGGAAATCGATTATATTAATCCTAAGAAGCATTGCAAGCGGTTTTGATTAATATATTTTCAATAAATAGTCCTTTTTATTAGTCGTACAGGCTTTATTTCAAAAAAAAAACACCAAAAAGTTTGTGATATATCATTCTGCATTATATTGCGGGCTCTTTAACAAAAAATTTTGTGAATTTATGAGAAAACTATTACTACTCATGCTGTTCATTGTCCCATCAATTTTTTTGTGGGCACAGGATAAAACAGTAACAGGAAAAGTGACAAATGAAAAAGGCGAACCGGTAGCAAGTGCTACGGTAAAGGAAGTTGGCGGCAAGATGGCTGTTCAATCCGATGAAAATGGAAATTTTGCTATTAAAGTTAAGGCTGGAGCAAAAATTACCATTTCTTACAATGAATACACTCCTTCTACTTTCACTCCAACAGAAGGTTTCAATTCAGTTGTGTTAAAAGGTTCTTCCGTTCAGAAACTGGAAGACGTAGTAGTTAATACTGCTTTAGGAATTAAAAAGCAGAAAAAAGAGTTGGGTTATGCTACCACGCAGGTATCTGCTGCAGAACTGGTAAAGGGTAAATCTACCAACGTAGCGAATGCTCTTGCTGGTAAAGTAGCAGGTTTAACCATTACTTCTCCAAACTCTGGTGTAGGTAATGATGTTCGTGTTGTATTAAGAGGTAACCGTTCTCTTTTAGGAAACAATCAGCCAATCCTTGTTTTGGATGGTGCTGTTGTACCTATTGGATATATGAACAGTTTAAACCCTAATGATATTGAAAGTATCAACGTATTAAAAGGCGCTGGTGCAACTGCGGTTTATGGTAATGAAGCATCGAATGGTGCATTGATTATCACTACTAAAAGAGGTTCTAAAGGAAAAGCGGTGATCAATGTTTCTTCTTCTGTAAACGTTGAGCAGGTTTCTTTTATGCCAAAAATGCAAAACAGTTTTGGATCAAATGGTGGTGAAGCAGTTGATGCAAATGGTAATCCTGTTTATATCTGGTACGAAAACCAAAGCTTTGGTCCTAAATTCGATGGTCACATGGTTCGTTTAGGTTTACCATACCGTATATTTAATTCTGATGGTACTTACCACGATTCTACTTTAATGGTTCCTTACAGTGGCAGACCTGATGAAAAGAAAAATTTCTTTAAGGATGCACTTACTTTCCAGAATGATGTATCTTTCTCTACTGTAGATAATAGTGGTGGTTCTTTCTTTGTTTCTCTTCAGGATATGAGAAAAAACGGAACTATTCCTAATGATGTGGCAAGAAGAAACAGTATAAGATTAAATGCTTCTAAAGAAATTAATAAATTTACTGTTGGTTTCAACGTAAACTATACAAGATCAAGTACTGATGAGGTTTGGGAATCTGAAAGAAAAGAACCTATTTACATGTCTATTCTTCAAACACCTTCTCACGTTCCATTAACTAATTTTCAGGATGTTGATAATAATATCTTTGCTGATGTTAATGGTTACTTCAATGCTTATTATGGTAACCCTTACTGGGCTATTAAAAATTCAAGAGCAAAAGATAAGACAGATGATATCTTAGGAAATGTAAACTTTGTTTACAAACCATTAAAATGGTTAACTGCAGAGTATAAAGTGTCTTATGCAGGTTCTACCAGCAATTACGAATATTTTACCAATAGCGTTCATTATGCTCCTTGGTTAGCTGATATAGCGGCTGATCCTGCTAATGATCCATGGGGTGGTGCTCAGGGAACTAAGTTCTCTGGTGGAAAAGTTGCTAATGAAGGATATAGAGGCGTAGCTTCATCATCAAGATTACAGGGAGATTTCCTATTAAAAGCAACTCATGATTTTAATAGCGATTTTGGTGCTACCTTATTATTAGGTGGTATGGCAAATGAAATACAAAACAAAACCAATGATCTTGGTTACGATCATACTGCATTGTCTGATGGTTCTGCTAACATAAACAGTTATGATGAAGTAGGTGTATGGGGACCAAACTATGCAATTGGTCAACCTCTTTCTTATCACAATGAATCAATGAGAAGAAATACTGCAATCTTTGCTGATTTGAGTTTAAAGTATAAAGGTTATTTATTTGTACATGGTTCCATCAGAAAAGATTCTGATTCTAGATTAGAAGCTAATAAAAGAAGCTTCGATTATCCAGCTGCTGATGTATCTTTCTTATTCTCAGAAGCAATTCCAGCGGTTAAGAACTGGGCTCCATTAAATTCAGGTAAATTAAGAGTTTCTACTTCTAAAACTGGTAACGTAAGTATTGGTGCTTATCAAACAAGAGACATTTTTACTTCTGCTACAAATCTTGGTTTCCCTTTTACCGATGCTACTGGAAATAGTATTAACGGTTATACTGTTGGTAACACTTTTTACAACAGAAACCTGGGTCCTGAGTTCACTTATGAAAAAGAAGTTGGTTTGGAATTAGTGTGGTTAAAAAATAGATTGAATACCGATTTCTCTATGTATTGGACTACTACTACCAATCAAACTTTAAGTGCGAATATTTCTGCTGCAACTGGTCGTCCAACTGCATTAAGTAATGTAGGTGAAACACAGAATAATGGTTATGAAATCTCTATTAAAGGAGTTATTATTCAGAAAAAAAGAATGACATGGAACTTAACTGTAAACTATGCTCATAACGAGAATAAAGTAAATTCAATTTCACCAGACATTCAATCATTAGCACTTAATACTTCTGGTACAAGAGGCCTAGGTGGTGGTATTTATGCTATTACTGGATCATTATATCCATTGTTACAAACTACTGATTGGGTAAGAGACCCTGCAGGACATATTATTGTTAATGCAAAAACAGGCGTTCCTACTAAGAGTTCTACTGTAAAACCTTTTGGAACAACTGTTGCTCCAGATGTATTAGGTATTAACTCTTCTTTCAGCTACGACAGATTTACGTTAAGTGTGGTTGCTGAATATCGTCATGGTGCGGTTATGTTAAACGGTTTAGGACCTGATATGGATTTCTCTGGTATTTCTGAGAATTCTGTAAAATACAATCGTCAGTCTTTTGTAATTCCTAATTCTGTTGTAAACGTAGGTACTGCTTCTGCTCCTAATTATGTTACTAATACTAATGTTGTTAACATGGGTTCTGGTGCTACTACCAATGATATAGGATTCTTTGCAAATTTATACAACACAGTAGGTTCTAACTATGTTACTTCTGCTGATTTCTGGAAATTAAGAGAAGTAAGTATAGCTTACGAGTTGCCTTTGAAAACGTTGACTAAAACTAAGTTCATAAAAGCTGCTACAGTATCTATTTTTGGTAGAGATTTATTAATGATTTTACCAAAAGAAAATATGTGGTCTGATCCTGAATTTAGTAATACTTCTGGTAACGGTTCTGGTATTACTAACGTAGGTCAAACACCAACAACACGTAAATTTGGTGTAGGCGTAAACTTAACTTTCTAGAATAAATTCAATAAACAGCAACAAATTAAATTTTTTATCATGTTAAGAAAAATATTATATATATCAGCACTAATCAGTATAGTTACTGTTGGCTGTAAAAAAGATTTTTTGGATCAGAATGTTGATCCAAATTATCCAACTGACATTCCTGCAAGTAAAGTTTTACCTGCCGCATTGGGTAAAACTGCTTACTTAATGATTGATCAGAACTTAGATTTTGCAAATATCTGGATGGGCTTTTGGTCTTTCAGTAGTACTTATGGAATTCCTGCTAACCAAAGAAATTATGATTATCCATCATCATCTGATAAACAAGGGTTTTTTACCAATGTTTACAGCAATGCGTACGACTATCAAGGAATCATTAACCAATCTATTGCTTCTAATAATAAAGCAATGGAAGGTATTGGTAGAATTATGAAATCGATGGTAATGCAAATGGGTGTAGATGTATATGGAAATATTCCTTATACTCAAGCATTTTTAGCTACTGCAAATCAAACACCTAAGTATGATGATGCATCAGCTATTTATGATAGCTTATACAATGATATTTCCAGAGGTTTAAAATTATTACATGCGGCAAAGGCAACTGATTTTCCTGATAAAACTTCAGACTTAATGTTTGGAGGTGATTCTACAAAATGGTTCAAATTTGCCAATACACTTAAACTTAAGTTGTTAATTCGTCAGGCTGGTGTTGCATCAAAAGCTTCTTATATTTCAGCTAAAATTGCTTCAGACTTTGCAGGTGATTTGAGTGATTTTATGGGGGCTAGCGATATTGCTAAAATTAACCCTGGTTACAGCAATTCTGCAGCAAATAAACAATCTCCATTCTGGAATATTTATGGTTTCTCTACTACCAATACAGTTACCGCTGGTACTGAATTAGATTATTACAGAGGTGGTATTAATTCCATTAACTTCTTTGCAAATCAGAATGATTTAAGATTGTTACACTTCATGGATTATGTATCTTACGATTTTACCGGAGCCGGAATATCAGTAGGAACAACTCCTGTAGATTTGAATTTTTATAATGTTGTTTCTTCAAATCAATTTTCTTCCAGTGCAGTATATTTTTATTTTGCAGGTACAGAAATGGGTAAAGCTCCTGTAGCTGCAGCTGGTACTGCATTACCTCCAAGTTTTTCTAATTTAGCTACCAATAAGATTTTGAAAATCAGAACTCCATCGGATGATGCATTAATTTTCTCTGATTTTGAATCATTATTCTTACAAGCGGAAGCTGTACAAAGAGGTTGGTTCCCTAGTGGAGATGCTCAGGGTTTATTTAATTCAGCTGTATCACAATCTTTTACCTATGATTTTGATGCTTCTCAAGGTGCAGGTGCTGGTGCTGCAATAGCTTCAGATCTTATTTTTGGTGCTGATAATGACTGGGCTACTGCTACTGATCCTATCAAGTTGATTATTACGCAAAAATATATGGCTATGGCTGCTTACAATAACGTTGAACCTTGGGCTGAATACAGAAGAACTGGATTCCCTGATGTTGTAGCATCCAGCATTGCATCACCTTCACAGCATATTCCGAATAGATACATGTATCCACAAAGAGAATATAGTGTAAATGGAACTAATGTTCCTACACAAGCTGTTACCGATAGATATACAAGTAAAATTTTCTGGATGAAACCGTAATGCAGGGTTATCTACAAAACAAATTAAAATTAAAAAGTCATGAAAATAATTAAAATAATATCGTCTGTTTTATTTGTTGCGATGCTTACAGCTTGCGTAAAGAGTACAGACAACAATTTTGTAAATTCAGGTGGAGCGGGTTCTCCTAATGTAGTTTCTTTTCAGAATATTTCTGGAACAGGTCCTTATGGTTATAGTTTAAGTACAAAAGTGAACCAGACTATTGGTGCTGTTGCTTCTTCTACACCTACTACATTTGCTATTACTGTACAGTTAACTTCTACTGATGGTTCTTATCCATCCACTTCTGTTACTATCAATAATACACCTGCTGTATTAACGCAGTTTAATACTGATAATGCAACTTCTTACAGTGTATTACCAGATTCTACCTTTAGTTGGGTAAACAAAACAGCTACTGTAGATCCTGCTACTCATATTGCTACTTTTACCTTTAGTCTTTCTTCTGGTAAAGTTGATTTAACGCAAGCTTATGCATTAGGCATTTCTATATTATCTGTAAGTAATTCAGGAGTATCTATACCTGCTAATACTTCTACTAAAGTATTGGTAGTTAAGATTAAGAATCCTTATGATGGATCTTACACTGTTAATGGATATTTCTTCCACCCTTCTTCACCTCGTGCTATTACAGCTAAAACTAAATCAATCTACACCATTTCGGGTGTTAGATCTACTACTGATTTAGGTGACTTAGGAAGTAGTTCTTATCAGTTTAATTTTGATGTAGACCCTGCTAGTAAATCTTTAACTAACTGGGCTGAAGCTGGAGCTACTCCTGCTGTTCCTGCATCTGGTTTTATGACATTGGATAATCCTGCTAAAATTCCTACTTATCCTGGTACTACAACTGGATTTGTTGCAAAAACATATAACAATACATATGATGTTGCTAAATCTATTTTCTGGATGCATTATGGTTATGGTGTAGGTACTACCAGTCAGAATGCATTTACACGTCAGGTGTATGAAAAATGGGAAAGACAATAATATGATTATTGATTTTCTTTAATTAGAAAATTGCTATACAAAGAGGTTGACTTTTAACTAAGTCAACCTCTTTTTTTGTACATACTTTTTCAAAAAGGGGTTTAATTTGCATCACAATAGAATCATTTATGTTTCGTCATTATATAGCCTATAGTTTCATTTCTATTTTATGGAGTAGTTTGTTTTCCTGTAATACAATTGAAAAGAAAACAACGGAGATTCGGATTACTATTGAGTCTCCAGCAAATGGCAAACTATTGCTAACCAGGATAGGATTTAGTGATGAGAAAGACTTAGTAGTAGATTCATCTAAAGAGGGGCTTTTTTATAGCTATAGTTTCACGGTGAAAAAGGATATTTCTGCATTTTATCAGGTTAAAGTACCATTCTTTAGCAATGCTGTTTATGTTATTCCCGATGCAGATGTAATAGATGTGCAGATTAATTTAGCGAATAATAAATTTAAAGTAAACGGGTCAACAGCATCCAATGTTTTATATAGTTTTTATAGCACTTTAAAAGAACTTAATACTAATGAACTTCCTGAAAATGCTGCTTTGATTCCTGGATTAAATAAAATAACTACCGGTTATACCTTGCCCTTTATGGATACCGTTTCCAGTCCTGCAAATTTTATGATTGCCTATAATACAGTAGAGTTTGGTAAAGATTATGCAACTTTAAAAGGGGTAGTGGATAAAGCAAGTAAGAAATTTCCAACTGTTGGTTATATTAATCGGTTAAAAGATGATGTCTACAAAATGATAGACATCTATGAAAAGGAATTTAATGTGAACGATGAATTGCCCTCTATTAGTCTTGGCAATATTGATTCAATTCAATATTCTACTGCTTCATTAAAAGGTAAATATTATCTGATAAATTTCTGGAGTACCTGGTGCGAACAGTGTTTTTTTCAACTGGATAAAATGAAAAAAATATTTCCTTCCATTGATACTACAAAACTTTCGTTTGTAAGCACTGCAGTAGATAATAACAGAAACGACTGGAAAAATATAGTACAACAAAACAATTATACCTGGACAAACCTAATTGACGAGAAAATGTGGAAGGGTGAAGCTGTAAATACGCTGAAGTTTGATAGTATTCCTTTCAATTTTCTGGTATCACCCGAAGGCAAAGTACTGGCAAAAGCTATTCCTCCCGATTCATTACAATATTACTTTACAAAATATAGTCTGATGAAGTGATAATTTAAAATCTATTAATACTTATTTAATTACATTTTGTATTAATATAAACTCTATCATTACTTATATAAACATATTTAGTACTAATTTAAATCATATTTGTACTTATACAACTTTAATTAGTATTAATTTAATCCATATTTGTACTTATACAACTTAAATTAGTACTTATATAAACATATTTTGTACTAATTAAAACTCTATTTATACTAATATTACTTTATTAAGTATTAATTTA